>DASSZB010000027.1:0-2814 GCA_035702935.1 Dehalococcoidia bacterium | reverse complement strand
CGCCGCGTAGAGTTTGATCGGCGGGATGATTACGCCCTCCTGTATCAACTCCTCGGCGATGGGCATAGAGCCGGGTGAGATGCCCCCCACGTCCGCATGGTGTGCGCGGGACGCCAGGAAACCGACGAGAACACCGTAGGGGCGCGGCTTGCCGCGCCCTCGTGGGGCGGGGCCGCCGGCGTCCGCAAACACGGGGGAGACCATGGTGATATCGGGAAGGTGCGTCCCGCCGAGATAAGGGTCGTTCAGGATCACGATATCCCCCGGTTCGAACGGCGCAAGCGGCATCGCCGCCGCCACGCTCTCCGGCATCGCCCCCAGGTGCACCGGGATATGCGCTGCCTGCGCCACGAGCAGCCCCCGCGGGTCGAACACTGCGCAGGAGTAGTCACGCCGCTCCTTGATGTTGGGAGAGTGCGCGGTACGGCCCAGCGTCACGCCCATCTCGTCCGCCACGGACGAGAAGAGCGCGCCGGCGATGCTCAGCTCAGCGGGGTCGATGCGCGTGTCCACAGATGGGCACAGATTAGCACGGAGGGGGATTGTGTTCCCCGGTGGCGGCGGTTCAACCTCTCCCTTCAGCGAAATTACACGCCCGCCGGATAACGATTGGTTCAGGTGTGGGACATAAACGAAAGAAATTTCGTAAATTCCCCACTCCGCCTGTAACGGAAGGCGACATAACGCGTCTATTAGTGTCTGCATCTCTCCGGGGCGGATGCAGAGGGAGGTAAGGGATAGTGGATCCGATCCGTGTTTACGTGGTCGCCGACTTTGAAGCCCTCCGCATAGGGCTCAACAGCGTCCTCGACTCGGAACCGGGACTGCGCAAGGCAGGAGAGTCCGCCGGGCTCGACGCCATGATGGCCGACCGCGCTTCACACCGCGCGGACGTGATTCTGATCGACGTCAAGCTCCTCGCCCACGCGTCCCAGGAGGAGATCGCCCGCTGGCTTGCGGAATCGCCGGCATCGCTCCGTGTGCTGGTTTTCGGGAGCAACAGCGAGGCGCTTGGTCTGAGCGCGGAGACCGTCAACGCGCTCCTGGCCTGCGGAGGGTTGGGCTTCATGCTCGACCACGGGAGTGTGGACCGCCTTGTGCAGGCCACCCGGCTGGTTGCTGCGGGGACGTTCGTCTGCGAGTGCGACCTGGGATTCTTCCGGGAGTTGTGGGGACGACTGCGGACGTTTGCCCGCCAGGGCACGCGGCGCGTCGAGGACCACCTGTCCGAGCGCGAGCTGGAGGTGCTCCTGCTCGTCGCCGAAGGGCTTTCCAACCGGCAGATCGCGGAGCACCTGTTCCTGAGTGAGGGGACGGTGAAAGTGCACGTCAGCCGGATCATCGCCAAGCTCGGGCTCGAGCGACGGACGGAGCTGGTCCGGTATGCCATTGGCAAAGGACTGACGCTGCTCGATGAGTTGACGGAGAGAAAGGTCTATCACCGAGGCCTTCCGCATTAGCGGGGGCCGGTATTCCCAAAGTCGGCCGGGCTAGCACTGAGGTGGTATTGATAAAACTATCCTTCGCCAGTTGCCGGGGTATGAGGCTGGCACCTAGGCTCAAATTGACGGGACAAGGGTTCCGGGTTTAGCGGGGAGCCCGGACATATAGGAGGTTGTAATGGGCGGGCAGACAAGAGCGCTTGGGCGCCACAGGCTGCAGGCTCTGGAGAGGGCAAAGCCCTGGTGGCCCCGCAATGATCAAAGGATGGGGGAGGTAGTGCTTGCTGACGCGCTCAGCGAGTGCCTGGACGAAATGCAGAGAAACGGTGGGGACATCGAGGCGGCGATCGGGCGGAAACCCGACCTGGCAGCAGACATCAAGCCGCTGCTGGAGGTGGCCGCCATGCTACGAGCGGCCAGAAACTGACCGGCCGCGCCGGCTTTCAGTCTGATGCGAGAGGGGGAGACACTCCGTAAGGGTCGTCGCGAGGCTGGTGTTCGGCATGTACGCGAAGACCTGTTCCGGGCGCACTATTCCGGTTTGTTGGCGTTCGTGCTGAGCCAGGTCAGCAACCTGGAGCGGGCAAAGGAGATCGCGGCAGACGCATTCGCCGCGGTCCTGGAGGCGTCTCCCCGGGCTCCCGTTCCGGTGGAGCCGAAGATCGCCCTGTTCATCCGCGCCCGGGAAACGCTCGATGTCGAGTATAAGGTGGAGCTATTAGCGCCGCTTGTGTCGAAGACGGATGCCCCAAGGGGGCCCGCGCGCCTTCGCCGGGTCGAGCAGTGCGTTCGCCGCCTCGACCGGCGCCAGCAGGGGATCATCTCACTTCGGTTCGATGCCGGACTCGGTTGCCGTGAAATCGGCCTGGTCATGGGCATGAGCGAGGTCGAGGTCATGCTCGACGTGCTCACGTCCCTCCGCAGCATCAAGGAATGCATGGATGCCGTCGCTACCAGGACTTCTCCTACGACGCGCGGCCGGCCCCAGCCCGCCTCGGGCTAAGCTATCCTGCTCACTTTGACTCCAGCACCAGGTTCTTCCACGTGTCGACGCGTGCACTCCAGCCTGGAGGTACCACGGTCGTGGCGTCCATTTGCGTGATCACGGCGGGCCCGCGAAACGCCGCTCCCGCCTCGAGCGCCCCGCGATCGTAGACAGAGGCGGCGATCAGTTCACCCTCGAACCACACATCCCGCTGAGTGGCCGGTGTCGGTACACTCCGTCGGCGTCGGGGCGCAAGGCCTTGCGCCGCTGCGGAGGGCCCCGGAAGCGCCAGTTTGATCCGCAGGTTCACGACTTCGACGGCGCGAGTTGAGTCGCTGTGGCCGTAACGCTCGTGATGCGCGTGGTGGAAGGCCGGCAAAAACTCCG
>DASSZB010000361.1:0-2217 GCA_035702935.1 Dehalococcoidia bacterium | reverse complement strand
CGGATAAGCGATCTCGTCAACGAGGTCGAACGTCTCGCGGCCGGCCACTCCGTCCAGCAACTTGGCTACGATCTCGCGGATGCGCGGGCGCAGGTCCTCGACGGCGCGGGGCGTGAAGGCCTTGCTGACCAGCCGTCGCAGGCGGGTGTGCTCGGGCGGGTCGGAGGTGAGCATGGTGGGGGCCTGGGAGAAGGGGCCGAACTGCTCCTGCTGCTGGCGGATCATCTCGGAGAAGCGCGTGCGGGCCTGCGTGTGGTCGGCGGAGAAGCGCGGGTGCATGAGGACGGCGTCGACATCCTCGAAGCGGGTGAAGATCCACGCCTCGAAGAGCTCGTTCCAGGACACCGGCCGCTGCTCGCGCAGCAGCTTGTAGCCGGGGTACGGGTTCGATAGGGATTCGGGGCCGATAGGGTTAAATTCGGCGGTTACCATGGGTGGGCTCCTGTCCTTCCGGGGCCGGGCTCTGACGAACATTAGACCGCGCCGGGAAAGAGCCGTCAACGGGGCTGGGTTGGATCTGAACGTGGAGGTGTGGCTTGCGTGCCCGCAGACGGAGCCCGTTGACTTTCGCCGGTGAAGTTAGATAATCACCACACAGGCTGGGCGGGCCGGCTAGGGGGGAGTTATTCCCGGGAGACGACCAATGGGCACCGTCAGCGTCCTGTTCACTGACGTTGGGAGTCCCGCAAGCTTTACCAGCACTCATCGCCACGAGGCTGTCTGTCACCCCGACGTTGAGGCTGCACCGAGAGCAGCGCAAAGCGGGACGGAGTGACAGCGGGATGACAATCCGCTGACAAAACGAGCCTAAGCTGTGGGGCGACGGACGAAATGCTGATGCCTGGCCCGCTGCCGCCGCCGTTCGCGAGCGGAATAAGGAGGGACGTATGGATGCCCTTGCCGGAATCATTGCCCTTGGGCTCATAGTCGGATTCATTATCTGGCTCGCCTCCAAATCGTCGGCTCCCGTTGAAAGAGGCACACGCTCGGTGGCTCCCGACCTGCCAGAGTCCACCGCGTGGGAGCTACGCTCTCGCGCCGCCGGCATCGAGTTCCTGTTGAAGGAGGCCCGCGAATCGGACGCGTGGGCTGATATGCCAGCGTCATACCGGTCGGAGCTCATGGCTCGATACGAGAAGGAGCTGGCCGACATCCGGGCGGAGCTGGTGCGGCCATACGCGGCAGCGCCAGCCTACGGTCCGGAGACCCCGTCCGCCGTGTTTGAGGCTGCAGCCGCAGTCGCAAAGACCGCCCCCACGGCTGCAACGCCCGCGCCCGCGCGGCCCGAACCCAAGCCGCGCCAGCCCCGAGACTGGAGCTGGCTCGCGGAGCAGCAGGCCAGCCTCTTCCTGTTCGCGGGGGCATTCCTCGTCGTGGTTGCGGCGCTGATCTACGTTGGATACTCGGGGCAGGCGCTGAGCGGCGCCCTGAAGGTGGCGTTGCTCGCTGGCTACACCCTGGCCTTCCTCGCGGCCGGTGTCGTGTGCTTCCGGATTCCGGTCGTCAGGGTGGCAGGGCTGGTCTTCATCGGCGTCAGCGCCGTACTCGTTCCCCTGAACTTTGTGCTGGCGGGTAGCGTCATCGAGGCGGACTTCAGCGATGAGGGAATGTGGCTCGCCGGGTCACTGGTATCCGCCGCGTTCTACGCTTCGGTCGGAGGGTTGGGCCTTGGCCGCCAGTATTCCTTCGCCGCGGGTACAGCACTGGCCAGCGCGGCCGGCGCTGCCGTGTTCGTCCTGGGGCTGCCCGTCGAGTGGGCGCCGGCGCCGTTCCTGGCGCTCGCCGTCCTCATGGCTGCCGCCGAGATCGCCGCGCCCGAGACATTCCGCCGGCGCGTAGCGAACATCTGGGTCGGGCAGGCGCATCTTATCGCCGTGGTCTTCCTGTGCTTCGCACTTGCCTCCGCGATCATCCTGAACCAGGACGGCGAGGAGCTGTCCACGCGCTGGTTCGCGGCGCCCATGGCAGCCCTCGGGATCACCTTCTATGCGATCCAGGCACTGCGTGGGGCCGGTGTCGCCGTAACGGGCCTCGCCGTTGCCCTGGCCGGCCTGACCTCATCAATCGTCTACGGCTTGGACATGAGCCCCGAGTACTACGCCCTCGCACTGATCGGCGCCGGGCTGGTCCTTGTCGTCGCAGTGCGATCGCCTCTTTCGCGCATCGCGGCCGGGATGCTCTACCCCAAGGCCGCGACCGATGCCCTAGTGCTCGCTC
>DASSZB010000353.1:0-5864 GCA_035702935.1 Dehalococcoidia bacterium | reverse complement strand
GCGAAAAGGCTGAGACCCCAAACCTGGTACGTGAGGCCCATGTACTCGGTGTTGTCCGGCTTGAAGAACCCCCACCTACCCCAGAAGTTGTAGGCCCAGAAGGAGCCGACCCGGTAGTTCTCGACGTCGGCGGAGTTCTTGAGGTGCGTGATGAAATCCCATGGGTAGTCCGGGAAGAAGGGGATGATCAGGAGGAGTAGGACGGCGAAGCCAGCCGCGGCCGTCTTCAACCACATAGCCGATATGATCTCGCTGAGAGGTTTCGAGAGGTCTGGCGGGTATCGCCGCAGGATCCAGAAGGCGAGGAAGGGCAACGCGGCTATGATCTGGGGTTTGATGACGAAGCCCACGACATAAGCGGCCGCACCTTCCACGGGCTTGTCGCGGCTGATCCAGAAGATGCTGAGCATCAGGAAGAATACGCTGAGACTGTCAACCTGGCCCCAGACAGCTCCGATGAGGAGCGCCGGCGGGAACAGGAGGTAGGCCGCAACGGCACCCAGGCGCACTGCCGACCTCTCTCTGTCGAGGAAGCGCCACAGGATGTAGGCGATGCCGAGATCGGCAAATATAGACGGAAGTTTGAAGATGAATTGGAATTCGTGAGTGCCAAATTCGAAGAGTGTGTTGAGCTTCCCGACCAGGAACAGGACGTACAGGTATCCGGGAGCATAGTCAGAAAAGTAGTCCTTGGCGTAGAAGTCCCACGGCCCTCGGTCAGCCAGGCGGATGCTCCAGGCCTCGAAAGTGCCCGTGTCAATGGTGAACGCCGTGCCGTGAATGGCGCCGATAATGATTCGAAAGATAAAACCGGCCAGCAGCAGGGGCCAGACGCCGGAGACTACAAAAGAAAAATCGAGGGAAGCTTCTTCCCTCGGTGCACTCTTTCCGGCGTCCAGCTCTGTATCGGCCATAGCCCCCGGCGTCATCGCTCGTCCTAAGTGGGTTGCCTAGAGTCTAAATGAGCGGCGTAGTGGGGGCAATCGAAACGGGGAGGAAGCGGCAACGGCCGTCAAATCATACTGGGCCTTGCGCTTCCCGTGACCTAGACTGTGTAGACCCAGACGGCTCAATACGTGACGAAAGGCTAGTGAGATGAGGCTGTCCGCCCTTCGCCTCTCCTTTCCACGCCTGTCCCTGGACAGGGAGCAGCGGCGTTACCTCGTGCGCTCCCTGATCGCGGTGCTTTCAGTACGACTGGCGATAATCTTTGCCGCGTACTTCATCTTCTACATCATCGTCGGCCGCGAGGGCGCGGACTGGCGGGATAACTTCAAGGAAGCGTTCATCCGGTGGGACGGCGCCAATTTCCTGCAACTTGCGGAAGACGGTTACCAGTCGAGAGGGGAGTTCCGATTCAACCTGGTCTACCTTCCCGTCTACCCGTACACGGTGATGGTCCTCAACTTTGTCTTCCACAGCTTCCTCATCACAGCACTAATCGTCTCGGCAGTCGCATCGCTGATTGCCGGTGTCCTGATCCAGCAACTGGTGCGCGTGGACGGCGGCGACGACGACGAGTCGATGCGGGCTCTCTGGTATATGACGCTCTTCCCAACGGCGTACTTCCTGGCCATGCCCTACTCCGAAGCGACGTTCCTGATGTTCGTGATAGCGGCCTTCCTGGCGGCCCGGACCGAGCACTGGGGTTGGGCAGGTGTCATGGGTGCGTTCGCTACCGCTACCCGCCTGCAGGGCTTAGCGATCCTGCCGGGGCTGGTCGTCGAGGCGCTCGTCCGCTACCGCTGGCAGGCTCCCGTCAAAGCCTACTGGTTGGTATTAGCGCCGATGGGTTTCGTGGCATACCTGGGAATCAACTGGTTGGTTGCCGACGATCCCTTCCGATTCGTGGAGATCCAGAAGGAGCACTGGTTCCAACACCGGATCTGGCCATGGGAATTCCTCCGCGATACGGTGGAGTCCATTCGTCTGCAGGAGCCGGGCTTTAACCGCGCTGCCATCTACGAGTTGCGGCTGATATTCGTGGCCGCGTCCGCTGTACTTCTGCTGCTGGGTGCCCGCAGGTTGCCTCTTTCGTACCAGGCAATGGGCTGGGCTACCGTGCTGATGATGACGATGTCATCCTGGCAACTGAGCATGCCGCGCTATATGCTGGGCGTGTTCCCCCTGTTTCTGGTGATGGCTTACCACGGGAAGAACCCCGCTGTGCACCAGGTGATCATGTCTACGATGCCGTTCATGATGGGGGTCCTTTACGTGATGTTCGCCACGCGGTTTGGATTCTGACCGCAGGTGTGACGTTGAAGCCCCTGCTGCTGTATTCTCAGGCCATGATGACGTTCTTACGCCGGACAATTCCCATCCTGACGCTCGCGCTTCTCATCGCGCTCCTGGCTGCCTGCGGGGACGACGGCGAAGAGGAGTTGCCGTTCGGACTGCAGACCGAGGTTGTCACGAACGCCGACCACGTTTCGGACATGGTGTTCGCACCGGACGGCCGCATGTTCTTCGCAGAGCAGTACACCGGTACTATCCGTGTCATTTCCGCCGAAGGACAGTTGCAGGAAGAGCCGTTTGCGCAGGTGACGGTGGCCAAATGGCTGGTCCTGGACTGGGGCCTAACGGGGCTGGCCCTGGACCCCGAATTCCAGACAAACCACTACGTCTACGCGTTCTACACCGCCGTCCCCGGCGCCGCAAGGGCGGCTACCGATGGCGCCCGATTCGCGAGCGCTGTCCCCCCCGGCGAAAACCCAGGCGGCGGTACCTCGCAGCAGGCCAGCCCGGCACCTCTGCCTCCCGGCGGCGCCACGCTGACGCCCAACCCCACGGCCGGGGGCGAAACCGCCACACCGGCACCGCAAGAAGAGAAGCCACAGGGCCAGCCCCTCCTCGTGCGCTTCACGGACGCGAACGGGATCGGCCAGGACGAGACGGTGATCAGCGACGACTTTCCGATCACTTCCAAATTGCACCCGGGATACAACGCGCAAGGGACCATACACTTCGGGCCCGACAAGATGCTGTACCTGAGCATCGGGGACTACGATGACCCGGTCCTGGTGCAGGACCTCTCCACGCCCGTCGGCAAGCTGCTGCGAATCGACCCGGCGACAGGGGAGGCGGCCCCGGATAATCCGCTGGCCGGCGACCCGGAGGCAGACCCCCGCATCTACGCGTGGGGCTTTCGCGAGCCGTTTGACTTCACATTCAATTCCAACACCGGCGACATCTACGGGACCGACAACACGCCGGATACCTGCGAAGAGCTGAACATCATCCGGCCGGGCGAGAACTACGGCTGGCCGGACGTGGGCGAATTCCCCTACGATGATTGCTCGGCGGGAGACCAGGTGCCAGCCATATTCCACTTCGCCCGCGAGGGCAAGGAACCTGGATCGTTCCTTTCGCTCGTGGAAGTTTCGGGGCTGACCTTCGTGCCGGGGGCACGCTATCCCTCGTTGGGGGACTCTCTGTTCGCTTGTGAGTCACAGATATCCGTCGTGGAGGGAGTGGTGACGAAGGGCGTCCTGAGGCGCCTGATCATGGCCCTCCCGGCATACGACGCCGTCACGCAGAGCGACGTGATCGTGAAGGACTGCAAGGGTGACGTCGAGACGGGGCGGGACGGCACGCTCTACTACAGCAACGCTACGGAGATACGACGCCTCCTGCCGGGTGAGCCGGCGGCGTCCGGCAGCTAGGCATCCCCAGGGCACCTCAGCCGATGCCCTCACGCGCGGAGCGACGCCGGCAGACCAGGGGGCCGTACAAGCGGCCCTCGTTTCTCGTAAACCGCGAGGTGCTGGCGGGCTTTGTGTTGGGAGTAGCCGTCGTGGCCGCTGCCGGCGCCGTCGTGCTGTTCTCCGGGGGAGAAGACGGCGGACCTTCGGGGACTTCGACACCCGGGCCAGAGTACTCACCGGCGAGCGAGGAAGAGGCCGCGATCGCGGCACTGGCGCGGAAGTCCATCGAAGTGATGCCACGAAACCAGTGGCCTTCTCTGTATGACGACTTCACGGCGGAGTTCCAGTCGCGCTGCTCAAGGGAGGAGTTCATCCAGTCCGGGATCGAGGCAGCGCAGGAGCAGGGCGCGAACCTGGCACGGCTGGGGTTCGTGCGACTGGAGGACGTGAGCGTCCAGGGCGATGCGGCCACGGCCACGATTATCGGTGAGGTGACTGGATCCTTCGAGTACGAGGTGCTCGCGGCGTTCCAGAGGGAGTCCGGCTTATGGAAGCTGGCGCCGCCGGAGGGGACCTCCGGGTGCCAGGCGTTCAACCGGCCGTAGAGCTGACAGCCGACAGCTGACAGCACACAGGGCAGCGAACAGCTGATAGAAGCGGGTTTGAAATCACTCGGCGCAGGGAAGAGAAATGCTGAGGCCCCCCAGATTGGGAGGCCTCAGCTCTATTTAGCTGTTTAGTGGGTCTCTGCCTACGCGGTGTGGCGGCGGGTCCGGGAAACTGCCCAGACACCACCGGCGAGGACCGCCAGGCCGAGGGCGCCGAGCGCCCAGGCGAGGCCATCACCAGAGCCGTCAGACGACACGCCGCCCGTGGGCGGGAGGGCCGCCGGGGTGGGGGTGCGCGTCGGGGTCGCTGTCGCGGGAGCCAGCGTCGGGGTCGGCGTCGCCGTCGCAACCGACGTCGGTGACGGGGTCGGCGTGGGCGACGGAGTCGCTGTCGGCGCCTGGACCGTGATGGAACCGTCGACCGCGGTCAGAACGATGTCCGTCCCGGGCGGGTCGGTCAGCGTGACAATCGTCGCGTCCAGAGGGTACGTCCCCACTGTGGTGCCCGCGGTGAGGGTGACGGTGCCAAGCTCTACTGGCGAGCCGACTACACCGTTGGCGTTGGCGCCAGTGAACCGCACAGTGCCCGCCACCGGGTTGCTGCAGAGACCGGACGCGTGCGCGGTGCAGGAGACAAAGGTGAGGTTGGCTGTGTCGAATGTAACGTCGACCTGCCAGGCGCCGATCCCGTCGCCGGCATCGCCGCAGGATGGGCAAGTCGTACTACCATCGTCAGCTACAGCGGTGGCATTAAGCGCGACGGTTGCGTTGGCGCCCGTCCCTACTGTCGCAGACCCCATTGTAATGTCTGTGACGGCAGCCGAAACCACCGAGACCATGGTGATGAGGCCAGCGATCGCAGCGATGGCCGCGATCAGACCCAATCCTGTCCTTTTCGTCATATTCCTACCTCCTTCGACTTACCTTTGTGTATGCCTTCCGATTTGACTACCTGGAAGCAACGGCGCCGAGGCGAAACCCAGTCCACCCCGACACACCTGTTGACCCTGGAGAAACTCCCGTAATTTGTACTATCGAGCAGAGGGACAGGTCAACCCCTTTGCCTACGGCAGTCCTCCTTCCCCCAGGAAAGGCTGTTATCAGTTGGGAAAACGCGCCAGGAAACGACAAGGTTACCCCCATCCGGGAAATTTGGCGGAAAATGACCCGAAATAGATGAATTTGAAATGCCGGCCGCCTTGGCCAGGTCGTCAAAGGGGCTAATGTGATCACCTGTTGCCCACAAATAGACAGCCGGCCGGGGGCTTTCGCGCCGCCGGCCGGCTTGCTCGCTCACGGGCGGGAGGGGGTGCTGCCGCGCCGTTTCCAGAGGACACGGTAGCACGCGAGACCCGGTGGGAGGGTTATGGTCGAGTTAAGGCCGAGTTCAGGTTCGGTGATACCTTCGTTAATTCCGGCGATTGTTTGTGGGCTTTGCCGTTTGGCCCTGGACGGGCATTGGTATTTCTAGGTAGTCCGCGGTGAGCAATCACCATCTACCGGTGCAAATAGAAGAATTCCGAGTGCGGTTCGCGTGTGAGTCACTTGACGGATTCTGAACGGGAAACGGATAATGAACCAAAATTTGGGGGTGCGGACCGCGTGAACC
>DASSZB010000327.1:0-2525 GCA_035702935.1 Dehalococcoidia bacterium | reverse complement strand
TGGAAGTGCACGATGCCTCCGCGCCCGCCGAACTCATGCTGTATGAAGAGCTCGGCCTCTGCGGCACGGGAGAGGGCGGCCGGCTCATCGACGAAGGCGCCACCGAAATTGGCGGCCGTATCCCGGTTAACCCCAGCGGCGGCCTCATCTCGAAGGGCCATGCTGTCGGCGCCACCGGCGTCTCCCAGGCCTACGAGATCTGGCTCCACCTGCGCGGTGAAGCCGGAGACCGTCAGGTCCAGGGCGCGCGCGCCGGAATGACCCACAACGGCGGTGGCATGGTCCGCGGCGAGGCCGCGGCCACCACTGTCCACGTCCTGACCATATAGCTGAAGGAGGCCCGCCGTGACGTCAGAATCACCTACCGAGGCGGCGCCGGCCCGCGTCGCCATGAAGGGGGCGCACCTGGTCCTCACCCCCGGCGAGGAGGCGCTCGAAGGCAGCCGCTGCCCCGAATGCGGCGAGTCTTTCTATCCGCCGCGCGCCGTCTGCCTCAACTGCTTCCACGAAGGCCTCGATTCTGTCGCCCTTCCCCGCCGCGGCAAGCTCTACACGTTCACGATCGCCCGTATGGCCCTTCCTGGCACCCTCGTCCCCGCGCCGTACGTCATCGCGCAGGTCGAGCTTCCCGGCGGCATCCACGTCCAGACCGTCCTCACGGACGTCGATCCGGAGACCGTGAAGATCGGCCTCGAGCTCGAGCTCGTTGTCGAGAAGGCGTCGGTCAGCCCGGAGGGCGCCGAGATCATGACATTCAAGTTCCGGCCGGCAAAGTAGGAGGTTCACAATGAGCGAACGAGTCGTCGTCCTCGGAGTCGGCCTCCATCCCTTCGGCCGTCACCCGGAAAAGAGCATCGGAGAGATGGCCCGCGTTGCCGCCCTCGCGGCCATGAAGGATGCGGGCGTCAAGTATACGGACATCCAGGCGGGCTTCTGCGGTCACGTCAACCAGGGTGTCGGCGCTGGCCTCCGCACCTTCGGTCAGGTCGGCATGACTGGCATCCCCGTCACCAACGTCGAGCTCGCCTGCGCCAGCTCCTCCCGCGCCGCCATGCTGGCGGCCGATGCCATATCCACGGGCCTCTACGACATGGCAATGATCATCGGCGTCGAGAAGATGGAGCGCGGCCTGCTCTCGGGCGTCGGTGGCCGCGAAGGCGGTTACAACGAGCGCATGGGCATCGCCCTGATGCCCGCCATTTACGCCATGTGGGCCCAGCGTCACATGCACCTCTACGGCACGAAACGCGAGCACTGGGCCAGGGTCTCCGAGAAGTCCCATCGCAACGGCGCCCTCAACCCCAACGCCCAGTACCAGAAGGCGATTGGTCTTGAGGACATCCTCAACTCCCGCATGATCGCCGATCCCATCACCCTCTACGAGTGCTCGCCCACCACCGACGGCGCTTCCGCCGTCATCCTCGCCTCAGAGAAGAAGGCCCGCCAGTTCACGTCCAGTCCCGTCTTCATGGACACGTGGGCCGGGGCCACTCCCGAGTACCACAAGGGCGAGGCCGAGCAAGCCGAAGGTCCGGTCGAGAAGCTCGCCCACAGGGTTTATGAGAAGGCCGGCATCGGGCCGGAGGACGTCAACGTCGCCCAGGTGCACGACGCCTTCAGCCCCGGCGAGATCCTCGTCGCCGAGGAGCTCGGTTTCTGCAAGACCGGCGAAGGCGGGCCCTACGTTTGGGAGGGCAACACCGAGATCACCGGCCGCACCCCCATCAACACGGACGGCGGCCTCCTCTCCCGCGGCCATCCCATCGGCGCCACGGGCGGCGCCATGATCACCGAGCTCACGCTCCAACTGCGCGGCCAGGCCGGCCCCCGCCAGGTGGCCAACCCCCGGGTCGCGCTCATGCAGAACGCGGGCATCGGCGGCGTCAACGTGATCGCCTTCAAGCGGTAGATCCGACAGCGGACATGGCTCGGGCCAGCGGGAAGAAGGGAGCGAGATGACGAAGGACAACGGCTGGACCCAGCGCTACCGGGACCGCTGCCGCTTTGACAGGGTCACCTGGGGCAGCCACTCCGTCGACTGCTACCCCGGCGGCTGCCCGTTTCACGTCTTCGTCCGCGACGGCAAGATCGTCCGTGAGGAACAGTCCGGAACCCTCCCCGTGATCCAGGCCGGCGTGCCGGACATGAATCCCATGGGCTGCAACAAGGGGGCCTGCTGGGGCTACCTGCACTATGCGCCCGACCGCATCACGCGCCCAATGAAGCGCGTCGGCGAGCGCGGTGAAGGCAAGTTCGTCCCCGTCTCCTGGGATGAGGCGCTCACCAACATTGCCGACGCCATGCTGGACGCCATCCAGGATCAGGGCCCGGAGTCGATCATCACCCTAATGACCCCGGAGCCCGGGGCCGCAGCCGCCCGCTCCTTCACCGGCCAAATAGGCTCGCCCATCACCGACGGAGGCGCCGAGTTTCAGGACTGGAACCCCGGGTTCTACCTCTCCTGGGGCAAGTTCAACCCGGTCGCTTCGGCCGACGACTGGTTCCTGGCAGACCTCATCATCGTC
>DASSZB010000301.1:0-2513 GCA_035702935.1 Dehalococcoidia bacterium | reverse complement strand
CCAGTTCTTCGCCTGCGGGGAGAAGCAGCCGAACGCTCCTGTCTGGGAGACCGGCGTGCACACGCACGCGGACGGCATCATCCACATACACCCATTCCGCACTTACGAAGAAGGCTCCGGCGCCCGGCTCGTCAAGTGGTTCGAGTACGGTCGCGGCAAACTCACCAACTCCTCCGTAAACATCCCGGGCAGCAGCAAGACCTACACCAACGGGGACACCTGCCCCGACGGGAAGCCCGGCGAGCTCCAGGTATACGTCACGAGGGCCGGAGCAACCGCCGAGGAGCGGCTGCAAGGCCGTGCTTTGACGCGGTTCATCCCCCACGACGGGGACCGCATCCGCATCGTCTTCGGGCCGCCGGAAGAGATCATCCAGACGAAGGACCGCACCGTGATACCCGAGGAGCAGGCGACGCGGACGATTGACGTGACGGTCACGGATGACGGCAGCGAGGCCGGCACCCGGTTCGAGCCTAGCTCCTTAGAGGTGGCGCAAGGAGAGGTCGTCAAGCTCCAGGTCACGAACACGGGCTCGATATCGCACGAATTCCGCGTCGCTGGGGCCGACGGGACCTACGAGAACACTGATGACTTCCTGGTAACACCCGAGGGCGAGGACCCGGAGAGCACAGGCGGTATCCTGCAACCGGGCGCCCGCGGATCAGTTATCTTGCGGCTGGATGTCACCGGCGACGTGGAGTTCCGGGACTCGACAGCGGCTACCGGCACTATCGTCGTCCGCGAATCGGAGTCCACGCCCACCCCAACCCCGGCGCCCACCGGCGGCGCCGCTGACGTGGACGTGGAGTTCGATCTCGCCATGACCGACAACGCCTTCTCGCAGACGGAGTTCACGGTCAAGTCGGGTGAGAAGTTCCGGTTCAAGCTGACGAACGGAGGGTCGTTCGCCCACAGCCTGCGCATCGCCGGCCCCGACGGTGAGTTCGACACCGACGACGACCTCGTTTCGGACCCGCACTCGATCCTTGCCGGCACAGCGGGCGAACTGGTGGGACAGATCGATAAGGCTGGGACGTATGCCTTCCGCTGCGACTTCCACCAGGCGGAGATGACCGGAACGCTGACCGTCGAGTAACAGGGACGCATCCGAAAGTATGGGCGGGGCCCGGCTGCCGGCCGGCCCCGCCTTTCATTCGGACATCGAGCGGGCGGCGGACAACCCTCGTGACGGTTACGATATTGACAAGCCACGCGTCTCCCTTAATACTGAGGACGCTTTCGAGGGGGTCATCGCCATAACCGGGCGGAAGCAGATCGAGAGGGACCTATGCCCGTCGTGACGGTATCGGGCTACATAGCCGGCGGAGCGCGCGAGGTTGGCGAGATGACAGCGCGCCTGCTGCAAGTTCAGTTCGTAGACCAGCAGTTGATGGTGGAAGCGGCGCAACGCTGCGGCGTCCCTGTAGGCTCCCTCGCGGAGCGGGATGAGCGCTGCAGCAGCTTTAAGGAGCGGATGTCGAACCTCTTCCGCACGTTCCTGGAGCGTTCAGCGGCTTCCGGCGCCGACCCGCTTTCGGGAGCGACGGGGCTGGAGGTCATCTTGTCCCGGTCCTACGCCGACATGGCGCTGGAGCAGGAAGGCGCGCAGGTCAGCGACCAGGTCTATCTCAAGACCATGACGTTGATTATCGAGGAGCTGGCGGCAGGCGGGAAGATCGTCCTGCTCGGCCGTGGCAGCCAGATGATCCTCAAGGACCTCCCCGGCGCGGTGCACGTCCTCTGCACTGCCCCGCAGAAGATTCGCGCGCACCGGCTCGCGGAGCGCGACGGCCTCGGTATCGAGGAGGCCACGCGCCAGGTAGCAGAGAAGGACCGGGCGCAAGCAGCGTACTACCGCAAGTTCTGGAAAGTGGAGTTCGAGGACCCCAGGCTGTACGACCTAGCGATCGACACGTCACGCCTGTCGTACGAGATCGCTGCGGACCTGGTGGCGTCGGCGGCGCGGGCGAAGTCGTCTGTAGCAGCAATCGCCTGATCTAGCGGAATCCCTTTAGAGTTCCACCAACGGCACGCATCGGTCTCGAACTCGCCGCCCATACCATCGGACGTCGTCCCGCGCAAACCTAACGCGGGTGGAGGGCTAAAGCCTCTCCGCTACATTCGGCCGGCTACGGCACGCGCTGGCTGAGCAGGCCACGCAGGTACTCCTCGCAGCGCTCCAGGCGCGCCTGCATGCCCCACGGGTGCTGCGGCGCCAGGGGCAGTCCCCAGCCCCGCGCTTCCGCGCCCTCGCCGACGATGTCCAGGAAGCCGGCCGCTTCTGGCGAGCCCGGGCCGTAAGCCGTTTCCAGCAGGTGGTGCGTGTTGTCCACCCAGCGCGCGTAATCGTAAGAAACAGGACCGCGGCCGCGCAGGCCCGGCACCTGGTCCAGCTGCTTCTGCAGCTTCTCGATAGTCGTGCTCATAGCGTCCTCAGGCTAGCCCAACGCAGTAGCCAGTAGCAAGTAGCCAGTAGCAGCAAGGGCACGGGCACGAGCGCGGCCTCGTTCCTA
>DASSZB010000293.1:0-5571 GCA_035702935.1 Dehalococcoidia bacterium | reverse complement strand
TACGCCATGCCGGGGATTACCTGCCCTACCGGGAGATAGACGCGGGTGCGGTATCCCTCGGCCGCGATGGCGTTGCGCAGGTCTTCAGCCATGCCGTACAGGACCTGGAACTCGATGTCGGGACCCCTGAGGCCGAGAGAGCGCGCGCTGGCCATGGCGTGGGCCACGGACCGGGGATTGTGCGTGCCGAAGGCGGAGCGAATATTGGGCCAGGCGTTGAGCAGAGACTCTGCGCAGGCTTCGAAGTTGTGGTCTGTGTCGCGCTTGTCGCTCCAGACAGGCACTGGCCACGAATTCTGCGCGGCGACGATGTTCTCCTCGTCCCAGTAGGCGCCTTTTACCAGGCGGACGTGGAAGGGTGCTGCTCTGCGGACACCCACATCGCGCAGCCGGTCAATGTCATCCAGCGCATCGCGCAGGTAGGCCTGCACCACAATGCCTACGTGCGGATAGTCCGCAAACTCCTCCTCCAGCACGAGATCAGCGAAGGCCGTGTGCACCAGGTCCTTGTGGCGGTACTGCTCCATGTCCACGTTGATGAAGGCGTTGTGCTTACGCGCCAGACGCAAGAGTGGGCGCAGCCGCTCACGTACCGATCGGCTGACGTACGCGGGTGCGGCGGGCTCCAGGTGTGAGCAAAGGGCCGAGAGTTTGACCGAGATGTTGACCGGAGGCACACCGAGCCAGGGGTCCGGCTGGTGGTTGGAGCTTAGAGCCGGGATGTCTGCGGCAGACAGGCCCTCGAGGAGGTCCGTGTAGCGCGCCAGGTACGCGTCCGCCTCCACGTCGGAGAGCGTCTCCTCGCCCAGCAGGTCGACTGTGTAGCCGACTCCCTGTTCTGCCAATCGGCGGAGCGCCGGCACCGCCTCGGCCGGCGTGGCGCCGGCGATGAAGCGGTGCGCCATGGCGAAGACACCTTGCCTGACGGCCTGCGAAAGGATGGGCCGGAAGATGGGCTCGGCCGCCAGGCCTGAGGCGGTGCGGATGAGGCCCGGGTTGGCGCCGCGGAAGTACTGCCGCACGTGGTCCGCCACGGAGCGTGTCGTCCGCAGGGTCGGCAGGACATCGACGAAGCGGAGCAGCTTGGTGCGAAAATCGGCATCGTTGGTAGCCCACTCGAGGAGCCGCTCCTGCCACCATGCTGGCGTCAGGGTGAAGGCTCGGTGGCCGTCGCCCTGGCGGGACAGCCTGAGTTCGAGGTCGTCAATCGCGTCGGAAAGAGTGGAGTCGGCGGGCATCGTGTACCACCGCCTATTGTAGCGAATGATAGGCGAGCGGTGCCGGGATGTGGTGAAATGACGGCCATGGGTCGCCGCATCCGCTACAGCATCATCGGCACAGGGATGATGGGCATCGAGCACATGCGAAACGTCACCCTGCTGCCAGATGCGGAGCTGGTCGCCGCCGCGGATCCCAACGAGCGTTCCCGCATCTGGGCCGCATCCGCAGCTAAGGGGATCGCGCTCTACGGCGACTACCGCGAGATGCTGGACAAAGTAGACGCGGACGCCGTCATAATCGCCACGCCCAACCACACGCACGCGACTGTGCTCAAGGACGCCCTACAGTCCGGAAAGCACATTCTCTGCGAAAAGCCCCTTTGCACTACGATCGAGGACTGCCGGTGGGTGGTGGACGCCGTTAGGGACAGGCGTGAGGTGTTCTGGGTCGGCATGGAGTACAGGTATGCCCCGCCCGTTGGGCGGTTCGTCGAGGAGGTGCGCAGCGGGACCGCGGGCCGGGTCCGGATGTTCTCCATTCGAGAGCATCGCTTCCCTTTCTTGCCGAAGGTGGGCGACTGGAACCGGTTCAACAGGAACACCGGAGGTACGCTGGTCGAAAAGAGCTGCCATCACTTCGACTTAATGCGGCATGTTCTCCAGGCGGAGCCCGTACGTGTCTTCGCCTCGGGGGCGATGGACGTTAACCACCGGGACGAACGCTACGGCGGCGAAGTCCCCGACATAATCGACAACGCCTACGTCGTGGTCGACTTCGACAATGGGGCAAGGGCTCTCCACGACCTGTGCATGTTCGCGGAGGCATCGCGTCACGCCCAGGAGCTCTCGGCGGTGGGTGACCGGGGCAAGGTGGAGTGCCTGCTTCCAGAGGGATCAGTGGTGACGGGGAGGCGTGGTCAGGGTCCTGTGGAGTCGCTCCACGTCGAGGTGCAGGACGAAATCCTCAGAGCAGGCTCCCACCACGGAGCAACGTACTACGAGCTGCTGGATTTCCAGGCCGCCGTCCGGGGAGGCCGGCCCGCGCGGGTGACTGCCCTCGATGGGTTGAAGGCGGTTGCGATGGGGTTGGCCGCCCAGCGCTCGATGGACGAGGGCAGGCCCGTGGCCATGTCCGAATTCGGACTGTAAGCCCTTCCGGCGTTACACGAAGTACTGGGTGCAGGCTTCGTCGATGTTGCTGTTAGTGAGTGCCCGCGCCGTACCCTGGTAGCTCGCAGCCGCCTCGATCGCTTCCACGAGATCGCGCGGTTGGCTACCGCGCATTTCGCGCTCCGGCTTCTTGAAGTAGTTCTTAATCAGGTACTGGGCCGCGGACTGGTGGTACTCCACATCCTGCCTCTCGCACTCGCGCCGCAGGATCTCCATGAACCTCTCGTCGTCCGGCCCGGGCACGTGGACCTTGTACCGGATCCTCCGCAGGAACGCATCGTCGGCCAACTCTGAGGGGTGCTTGTTGGTGATGAACATAGGGATCACGTCAAACGGCACCTGGAACCGCCCACCGTTGTGCAGGGAGAGATTGTCGACCCCCTTCTCGAGGGGAACGATCCAGCGATTGATGAGGTACGCAGCGTCCAGGTGCTGCCGCCCGAAGTCATCGATGACCCGCAGCCCCCCGTTTGCCTTCATCTGTATCGGCGCCTCGTAGGTCTTGTGCACCTCGTCCAGGACCAGCTCGAGGTGCGAAGCCGCCAGTTCGCCCGCCGCGAAGACGGCCGGCCGCCGGATCGCTACCCAGCGCTGATCAGCCAGCTGACCCGTCGAGTTGCGCGGGTTGGGGCCGCTGACCGCCTGGTGGGAACTGGGATCGTACACCTGGATCACCTGGTGCATGACCTGCACCGCGTGGGGTATCAGGATGTAGCCGGGAAGGACTTGAGCCAGCAAGTCCGCCGCCGCGCTCTTTCCATTGCCCGAAGGGCCGTGGACCAGGAACGCTCGCTTGGAGCTGATCGCCTGCCCCATGAGATCGACAGTTCGCTGGTCGAACACCAGGGGTGCGAGTGCGCTTTCGATGTCCTCTCGGGTGATCGTGATGTTGGCAATGGACTGCTTGTGGACGTACTCGAAGTAGGTCTCCAGGGGGACCGGCGCTGGGCCCACGTAACCGCTCATCTGGAGCGCGGCAGTGGCCCGTTCGATGCCGGCATCGGCCAGGGCGTAGTTAAGGGTGGCCGCCGAGATGCCGGTCCCGCCGGTCACCTCGCAGAGGCGCTCCCGCCGCAGGAATGTAGTGATTTCGCCGACCACGTTTACTGGAAGGGCCAGCCGCTCGCACAGGTCCGCGCCCGAGATGTTTCCGCCGAAGTACAGCGTCTTCAACGTCAGGTCTGAGACGAACCCGAGGTCCAGCCCGAGCTCGGCTAGGCTGGCCGGCGCAGCCGGCTGCTCGATGATCGGCAATTCTGTCTTAATGGCCACCGCGATTACTCCTCATAGTGGGTCAAGCACTCGTTAGCATACGCGAGCGCGAGGCCGTTGGCACTGGTAATGACGCTGGGAAAGCGCTCAGCGTTGCGATTGATACGGCTCTGTATGCCGGCCGGCCCCCCGCCCGGTCGGCATTTTCCCGGCCTCGAACAGGCTGTTTGCTGTAACGAAAATTTCGTTTACCATTGTGACATGGACGCGGACGGACTCAACCCATCGGAAAGAATCATTCGCCGCTTTGGCGGCCAGACGGCCCTGGCCAACCTGCTCGGCAGGAGGCAGAGCACCGTCGAGCACTGGGCGACCACCGGCAGAATTCCCTCCCAGTGGCACCAGCCACTAATGTCGCTAGCCCGCGAGAAAGGAATCATCTTGGAAGCGAAGGATTTCGTCAGCACCCAGCCGCATCAGGTGCAGCCTGCGGGCGGCCGCCTCGGTGTCCTCCTCGTCGGTCTGGGCGCCGTGGCCTCCACCTTCATATCCGGCGTGGAACACGCCCGGCGGGGCACCGGGCGACCTGTCGGGTCGGTCACGCAGATGGGCACGATCCGGCTGGGCAAGCGCACCGAGGCGCGGATGCCGCTGGTGAAGGAGTTCGTGCCGCTGGCGGAACTGGACCAGCTCGTCTTCGGCGCCTGGGACCCCATCCCGGATGACGCCTACGAGGCGGCGCTGAAATGCGGCGTGCTGGACAAGTACGAACACGTCGAACCCATCGCCGACTTCCTGCGCACCATCAAGCCCATGCCGGCCGTATTCGACGATTTCTACGTCAAGCGCCTGCACGGAACCAACGTCAAGCGCACCGGCACCAAGATGGAAGCCGCCGAGGCCATCCGCCAGGACATCCGCTACTTCAAGCAGGCCAACGGGTGCGACCGCCTCGTCATGATCTGGTGCGCGTCTACCGAGATCTTTCTCGAGCCCGGCGAGGCGCACGCCCACCTGGAGAACTTCGAGGCGGCGATGCAGGCCAACGACGAGACGATCGCCCCCTCCATGCTCTACGCGTGGGCGGCGCTGATGGAGGGCGTGCCTTTCGCTAACGGCGCACCCAACCTGACGGTCGACACGCCCGCCCTGATGACGCTGGCGCACGACCGCGGCGTGCCCATCTGCGGGAAGGACTTCAAGACCGGTCAGACGCTGATGAAGACGGTCATCGCGCCCATGTTGAAGGCCCGGATGCTGGGCGTTGATGGCTGGTACTCCACCAACATCCTGGGCAACCGCGACGGCGAGGTGCTGGACGACCCGGAGAGCTTCAAGACGAAGGAAGAGTCGAAGCTCGGGGTGCTGGAGTACATCCTGCAACCGGAGCTTTACCCCGAGCTGTACGGCAACATCTTCCACAAGGTGCGCATCAACTACTACCCGCCCCGCCGCGACAACAAGGAGGGCTGGGACAACATAGACATCTTCGGCTGGCTGGGGTACCCGATGCAGATCAAGATCGACTTCCTCTGCCGGGACTCCATCCTGGCGGCGCCCCTGGTGCTGGACCTGGCGCTGTTCATGGACCTGGCGCAGCGCGCCGGCATGAAGGGCATCCAGGAATGGCTATCCTTCTACTTCAAGAGCCCGCAGCACGCGCCGGCCGTCTACCCGGAGCACGACCTGTTCATCCAGCAGACCAAGCTCAAGAACACCCTGCGCTGGCTGATGGGCGAGGAGCAGATCACCCACCTGGGGGCCGAGTACTACCAGGAGTAGCGCCGCCGGGGTCAATCAAAGCGCTAAGGCTATCTAATTTCTGATTGACCCCGGGTTTTCGTTCCTGGGGATTGATTGTCCCAGGGTGCAAAAACTACTTTTTGTGTCTGGGAACCGGTGTTTTGGCTGATTGAAACAGCATCAAGTGTTTGGCGCCGGGTATTCAATCAGACAAGGCTCCGGCCAG
>DASSZB010000260.1:0-6190 GCA_035702935.1 Dehalococcoidia bacterium | reverse complement strand
TCCCGGACGCCGCGGTTGGCTTGCTCGTGGACAAGAAAGACCTGGGGGTGCACACGGAGGTGCTTAACGAGGGTCTGATCGACCTCATCGAAGGCGGGCAGGCGAACGGGTCCCGGAAGAAGGTCTACCCCGGCAAGGCAGTTTGCACGATCGCGGCCATATCGGAGAAGATAGCGCGGTTCGTGGACCGGAATCCGGATGTGCTGGGAGTCTCCTCGCGCGAGGCTTTGAATCCGGCGACGATAGCGCAGAACCCGTCGGTGCGTTGCATCAACTCCGCGTTCCAGGTGGACCTCCTGGGGCAGGTCAACGCCGAGACGCTGGGCGGCCTCCAGGTGGCCGGCGTCGGCGGGCAGCTGGACTTCTTCCGCGGCGCCGCCCTGGCGGAGGACGGCATGAGCATCATCGTCCTTGATTCCACGACGTCGGACGAAAGCCGGACACGCATAGTGCCATCATTCGAGCCGGGGAGCGTCGTGACGTCGACGCGTTACGACGTGGACTGCATCGTTACGGAAAACGGCGTCGCGCGGATGCGGGGAAGGACGACGCGGGAGCGAGCGCGCGGGCTCATCGACGTAGCGCACGAAAAGTTTCGTGATGGCCTGGAGCAGTCAGCGCGCGAGCTGGGCCTGATCTAACGGGTCAATCGTCGTCGTCGAAATCTTCGTCGTGGCCGGGCGTTGCCGCCGGCAGTACGGCTTCGGCGCGCTCCTCGCGGCGGCGGCCGCGGACGGGGAGTGATTCGATCCTGGCCTTGAGGTCACCGAGCTTGCCGAGCGCAGATGAGTCCACGAGAACGCCCGCAACGCCCGAGTCTCGGAGAGCGTGCAGATAGCCGGCCTCGGAGTCGTGCTTTACTCCGACCAGCAGCGGGACCCGAGTCAGCGCCGCAACCCGGCGGAGCTTGAGCAGTTCCGCGAGTGTGAGCCGCTCAGGCGGAGACGGGATAACCATGGCGTCGAGGCCCAGGTCACCCAGGAGGCGCAGGGCAGTATCGTCGGCCT
Source organism: Dehalococcoidia bacterium (assembly GCA_035702935.1). GTDB lineage: Bacteria > Chloroflexota > Dehalococcoidia > SM23-28-2 > RBG-16-64-32 > DASSZB01. Next base: position 5,183 of record DASSZB010000260.1, on the reverse strand, counting down.
CTCCACGCTGGTCGAGGACGAAGCCAACTTTTTCCTCAAGGGTGGCCTCCGCCGAAGCGGACTCGGGTTCGAGGATGACGAAGTCGGCGCCCGCATCCCGCAGGGCGCTTACAGTCTTGCGGTCGGCGTTGTTGGGCCTGACGCCCACGGGAAGGCCCCCGCCCTTGGCCACGGCATCCTTCACCTTGCCGGGGTCCGCGCCTTCGATGATCACGGCGTCAGCGCCTTTCTTCGATGCTTCTTCGGCCTTGTTGGCGTCGCCCGAGGACAGGCGCACTATGGCCAGCAGCGTGGCAGTCCGGGCGCGGGCTGCGTGGGCGCCGAAGCCCAGCGGCGCCGGCTCCGGCCGCGAGGCCTTTCGGATGAGATCGGCAAGTTTGCTCATGCGGTCACACCTTCTTCCGGGCAGGGGTACAGAGTCATTATCGGGAGCCCTGCGGAGAGGGGCAAGGCGTCGACGTCCGCGGCCGGTACCAGATACGATGTGCCGCAAAGCGGCGGAACTGATCGGGAGAGGGAATGTACGTAATCGCCAACGAAAGGGCGGGACACGGGCGCGGAGGCCAGGTACTCGCCGATGTGCGCCCCCTGTTACCGGCGGGCACGGCCGTGGCTGTGACGACGGGCGCCGGCGACGCGCGCGCAAAGGCGGCGGAGGCTGCAGACTGTGGCGAGAATCTCGTCGTTGCCCTCGGGGGAGACGGGACAGTGAACGAGGTCGCGAACGGCATTGCTGACGCCGGGTTCAACACGGCTCTGGGAATCATCCCGGGTGGCGGCGGCAACGACTTCGCCTGGGCGCTGGGAATCTCGGCCGAACCCGGGGCCGCGATGGAGGTGATCAAGGACGGCAGCAGACGGGCGATCGACCTGGGTCTGCTGACGGTGTCCGGAAAGCCCCCACGGCGTTATGTAAACACATTTGGCCTCGGAGCCAGCGGCCACGTGGCGCAGCTGGCGGAGGCGCGTGGAAGCAAGCGCGGGACGTACGCTTACGCCTTCGAGCTAGTGAAGATGATGTTCTTCATCCGGCCGTGGCCGTTCGAAATAGAGCTCGACGGCGGGGTAATCAGCCGTGCCGCGGTCTACGCCCAGCTGGCCAACGGCCGGCGGGAGGGCCGGGTGTTCACAGTCGCTCCCCAGGCGCAACTGGACGACGGCCTGCTGGACATGCTGGTGGTGACGGACGTGCCGCTGCTGAAGCGGCCCTGGTTCATCCTGCGCGGCGGGTCCGGCCACGTGCCCACGGGGCGGAACGTGATCCGGAAACGGGTGCAAGGGGCCGTGATCCGGGCGAAGGCGCCGCTACCCTGCCACATCGACGGCGAACCGTTCACGCTGGCCGAGGGTGAAGAGGCGCGGGTCGAACTGCTCCCCGGCGCGCTGACAGTGGTCGCGCCGGCGGCAGGCTGACACCTACCAGCGGCCGATAGCACCCCGGTGGAGGGAGTAGACGAGGCCAACCACGGCGCTGGCGGCGGTGATCACAGGGATGAGGATAATGGCCTCCGGCAGGCTGCCAGTCAGGGGAGGCGCCTGCGGGCCCGTGAAGGGGGCCATCGCCGCAAACAGCCCGATTCCGCTGGCTACCATGACCAGGCTGAACCACTGGTTGCGGTGGAACGGCCCCACCATCTCCGATGCGCCGTTGTGCCGCAGGGCCTCGAGAGCGAATCGGCCCGCGCCGTAAAGGACGAGGTAGGTCGCCGTGGGAATCCCCTGCGGTGCCCCGGCGAAGGCTATGGCGTTGAGGAATGCAAAGAGGCCCAGGTTGTATCCAGCCTCGTATAGCGGGACGGGGTGTATATGAACGCCGCCCAGGCCGCCGACGCGGACCGCTTTCGCCTGCGGGCTGTCGTAGCGAACGGCAAAGGGAAGGCCGGTCGGCCGTCCGTAGCAACACCCGAGCGCCAGACAGCCGAGGCGCCCAATGGCGTGCCCCAGCACGCCGGCGCGCACGGTGACATCGGTCAGCCCAATCAGAGGGTGAGACGAGAGCCAGGAATAGAGCAGCAGCCCTACGCCGATGGCCGCGAAGCCTCCCCAGGAGACGAACTCCACAGTGCGGAGGACAGCCTTCGGCTGGTCCTTGATCTGCTGGATGCGCCAGGGCAGCAGGAAGGCGCGGGCGGGGACCAGGTGGCCTACGAGGATCGAGGACATCAGCGCGCCCGTCGCCACGACGGATACGCCATCGGCGAGCATCAGCCAGGACGCGTACACGCCACCCAGGAGGGCGGCCATGCCCGCGAAGAGGCCGAAGGTGACGAAGATGTACTCCCCGCGCTGGAACAGCACGGTGCGGTTCGCGAGTCCGTAGAGGATCCCCTGCGAGGGCGGGCCCGCATCGATGACCGTAGACGTTGCCACACTACCATTGTTCGCGTACGAACCCGGCGCATCAGTCAGGCAGGAGCCCCGATTTTCGTACGGTTTTCCCTGACGGAACGCAATGTAGCGGATGGCTTTAGCCTTCCAGGACCAACACGGCATTGGCCCGTGGGACACGCCCGCATGGAACCCTAAAAGGGTTCCGCTACGTTCCCGACACGGGTATTCTCAGGCGAGCACTGGCAGAAGGAGGCCCCATGAGGCTGGACGGTAAGACGGCGCTGGTGACCGGCGCGGGATCGGGGATCGGCAAGGCGATTGCCCTCGTTTACGCGCGGGAGGGCGCTAAGGTGATGGCCTCCGACATCAACGAGGAGGCGGTGAAGGCGGTGACGGCGCAGATCGAGGACTCGGGCGGTGAAGCGCGGCCCCTGCGCACGGACACGACGAGCGAAGAGGCCGTGAAGGCGGCGATCCGGGCTGTCGTGGAGGCCTGGGGGCGGGTCGACATCGTCGTCAACAATGCGGGCATCGGCGGACCTCAGTACACGTGGGACCAGGTGATCGCCGTCAACGAGTCGGGCGTGTACTACGGCTGCCTGCACGGCTTCCAGCAGATGGTGCAGCAGGGGGGCGGGGGCGCAATCGTTAACCTGTCCTCAATGATGGGGCTGGTGGGCGCCACGGCGATGGACTCGCCGCTTCCCGGCGGCGTCGGCTACGCCTATCACGCATCGAAGCACGCCGTGATCGGACTGACACGGCAGTTCGGGCTCGACGGCGCGCGCCACAACGTACGCGTCAACGCGCTGTGCCCGGGCTGGATCGAGACTCCCCTGCTGGACCCGATGCGGGCAATGCCCGGGCTGATGGAGTGGGCGCAGGAGGGCACGCCGATGGCCCGCCTGGGCCGTCCCGAGGAAGTGGCAAACTGCGCGCTGTTCCTGGCCAGCGACGACGCGTCGTTCGTCACCGGCACATACATCGTCGTGGACGGTGGCTGGACGGCACGGTAGGTGTTAGGTGTTAGGTGTTAGGTGTTCGCGCGGACACCGGTCACCCAACACTTGACACCTACAGAATCCGGCTGAGGAACGACTTCGTGCGCTCATGCTGGGGGGAACGCAGGAGTTGCTCCGGGGTGCCCTCCTCCAGCACGACGCCGGCGTCCATGAAGACGGCGTGCGAGGCTACCTCGCGGGCGAACCCCATCTCGTGCGTGACCACGATCATCGTCATGCCATCGATGGCCAATTGCTTCATGACGTCGAGGACTTCGCCGACAAGCTCGGGATCCAGGGCGGAGGTGGGCTCGTCGAAGAGCATTAGCTTCGGCTGCATGGCCAGCGCGCGGGCGATGGCCACGCGCTGCTGCTGGCCGCCGGACAGCCGGGCCGGGTGCTCGTCCACCTTGTCGGCGAGACCTACGCGGGCGAGCAGCTCGCGTCCCAGGGCTTCGGCCTCGGAACTACGTACCTTCTTGACGCGAATGGGGGCCTCGACGACGTTGCCGAGGGCGGTGAGGTGCGGGAAGAGGTTGAAGCGCTGGAAGACCATGCCGATATTCGCGCGCTTGCGGGCGATTTCGCGTTCGCGGTCCTCGACGAGCTTTCCGTTCTTCTCGCGGTAGCCGACCAGCTCGCCGTCGACATAGATGTGGCCGAAGTCGAGACGCTCGAGGTGGTTGATGCAGCGGAGGAGGGTGCTCTTGCCGGAGCCGCTGGGCCCGATGACGACGACAACCTCGCCGCGGGCGACATCGAGGTTGACGCCGCGCAGCACCTCGAGCTTGCGGAAGCGCTTGTGGACGTCCACGCAATGGACCATGGGTGCATTTTGATCAGACATGTCCTCAGTCCCGCCTGCTGGCCATGACACCGAGCGCGCGGGAGAACAGCGTCTCGGGCTGATCGCGTTCGCCTGCAGCCACGGCTCGCTCAAGCTCGGCCTGGAGGACGCTGAACCCGGTCACGACCACCAGGTACCAGAACGCGGCGACAGTGTACATCTCCATGACCTTGAAGCTCTGCCCTGCCTGTATCTTCGCCGCGTTCAGCAGCTCAACCACGCCGATAGCGAAGGCCACAGATGTGTTCTTGAGCATGGCGATGAACTCGTTGCCGGTTGGCGGAACCATGACACGGACCGCCTGGGGCAGGATGATGCGTCGCATCGCTTGCAGGTTGGTCATCCCCAGGCTCTTCGCCGCGTCCATCTGCCCGGACTCGACCGCATTGATACCGGAGCGGGCGATCTCGGCCATGTAGGAAGCCTCGTTCAGCCCGAAGATGATGATCGCCGCCCGGATGCGGGTCCAGTTGTCGCGAAAGATGTCGTCTTCGATCAACTGCCGGAGGCCAAAGTAGAACATGAGGAGCTGGAGGATGACCGGCGTCGCCCGCCAGAACCACACGTACAGCCCCGCAGGAATCGATATTAGAGGGTTCTTCGACACGCGCATCACCGCCAGCACGATGCCGAGGACGATGCCCAGCACCATGGCCAGCGAGGCGATTTTTATCGTCTGCCAGAGGGCGCGCAGGATGATCGGGTCGAAGAGGAAATCACCGACCGTCCCCCAGTCGAAGCGGACCGCCAGGTCTGTCATCATGTGCAGGGAACCGCCCAGATAATACGGCCCCCGGGAGTCTCACGCGTCCCGGGGGGCCGTCAAGTTCTAGTAACCGCTAGTCCAGCGCTGCGTCGCTCAGGCTCCAATTCTCGAGGATGGTCGCGTAGTCGCCGCTGGCCCGGACCGCGGCCAAGGCCTGCTCGAGAACGGCCTTCAACTCGGTGGAGTCCTTGCGCACACCTATGCCATACGGTTGCGGGTCGATCTGCACGTCCAGGAC
>DASSZB010000346.1:0-4387 GCA_035702935.1 Dehalococcoidia bacterium | reverse complement strand
CCGGACCGCACGCCCCGGGTAGAGACGTGGCTGCGTTTCTGGTACGCCTGGTCCGGCGCAGCCTTCCTGAACTCGTATCTTCGCGTGGTCACGCAGCTGCCCATTCTCCCGCAGTCCAAAGAAGAGATGGACGCCCTGCTTTCGGCACTGATGCTGGACAAGGCCATGTACGAGGTTGGCTACGAGCTGAACAACCGCCCGGAGTGGGTACACATCCCCATCCAGGGCGTTCTGCGCCTGCTCGAAGGGACCGCGTGATCGCTTCGGCGAAGACTGACACTGCCTCTCTTTCGCGGCTCGCCCGCCTCTACGGAATCCAGGCCTCATACTACGCCAACCGCCGGCGCGTGATGGCAACACCGGAAGCGCTTATCGGCGCCCTGAGCGCGCTCGGAGCGGACATTTCGTCTCCGGACGGCGCGCCCACCGCAATCCGCGAACGCGAAAGCCAGCGTGAATCCCGGGTGATCGAGCCGGTTTACATCTGCTGGGACGGCGCCCCCGGCCGGGTGCCCGTGCGGACCGGCGGTGCGCATACCGAATGTACTCTCCGCCAGGAATCAGGCGAAGCCAGCGAGTGGCGCTTGCGGGACAGCGGCGCGGTGGCGTTACCTGCTCTCCCATTCGGCTACCATCGCCTCACCGTCCACGCGCGGGGCGCTGGTAACGAGTGTCTCGTTATCTCCGCGCCCTCTCGCGCCTGCAGCCTACCGAGCGGGGCGAAAGTGTGGGGCGTCTTCATGCCCCTTTACTCCCTCCGGTCGCGAGATGACTCGGGCGCGGGTGATCTTGCTGACCTGGCGCGGCTCGCCGGCATCACCGGCCGCCTGGGGGGCACGCTGCTCGCCACGCTGCCCCTCATGTCCGCCTTCCTGGACGAACCCTGCGACCCAAGCCCCTACGCTCCCGCCAGCCGCCTTTTCTGGAACGAGTTCTACGTCAGTCTCGACCGAATCCCGGAACTCGAGAGTTGCGCGGAGGCGCGTGACCTCATAGCTTCGCCGGCGTTTCAGAGGGAGATGGCGCGGCTTCGTGCCACGTCCCTCGTTGACTATCGAGGGGTGATGCGAATCAAGCGAAGCGTTCTCTCGCTCCTGGCCCTTTCGCTTCACGGTCAGCGACTCGATGCCTTCGAGCGCTTCGTAAGCGAGCGCCCGGCGCTCCAGGACTACGCCCGCTTCCGCGCCGCCGTCGAGCGTTATCGAGCTCCCTGGCACGAATGGCCCGAGCCGGCGAGGTCCGGGGCCATCGAAACTGCCCTTGTGGCCCCGGCGGCCACGCGCTACCACGAATACGTCCAGTGGATCGCAGAGGAGCAGTTGGCCGGGTTCCGAAATGAGGCGGCGGAGGGAGGGTTGTCGCTCTACTTCGACCTCCCCCTCGGCGCTTCGCGTGAAAGCTTCGATGTCTGGCGCAATCGCCGCCTCTTCGCCGAAGGGGCATCCGTGGGCGCCCCGCCGGACTCCCTCTTCCCGCAGGGGCAGGACTGGACGTTCCCCCCGCCACACCCCGATGCAGTCCGCGCGAACGGCTATGCCCACCAGATCGCAGTCCTCAGGCAGGTTCTGCGCTTCGCGGGCGCAGTTCGAATCGATCACGTGATGGGGCTGCACCGCCTCTACTGGGTACCTCAAGGCACTCCTGCAGCCGAGGGCGTTTACGTCCACTACCACGCCGACGAGATGTACGCGATCCTTTGCCTGGAATCTCACCGGCACAGGACCGCGATCGTGGGTGAAGACCTGGGAACCGTGCCTCCGTACGTGAGAACTTCCCTGGGGCGTCATAATATCTACAGGATGCATGTCTTGCAGTTCGAGACCTCGTCTACCCGCCTGCCGGCGGTTAGGCCAGCGCCTGCGAGAGCGATCGCTGCCCTGAACACCCACGACACGCCCTCGTTCGCGGCATGGCTGGAAAGCGCCGACATAGACGACGCCGAGCGCCTCGGTTTCTTCACGACAGAGGCAGCCGTGGACGCGCGCACCGATCGGCAGGCCGACCGGCAAGCGCTTACCGGCTTTCTGCAGCACCGCGGCCTGGCCCCGGCTGCGCCAACCTCCGGAGATCTGATGCGCGGCGCGCTCGGCTACCTGGCGGCATCACGCTCGCGGTTGATGCTAGTCAACCTGGAAGACCTGTGGTTGGAGGTGGGACGCCAGAACATCCCGGGTACAAACGATGACCAGCACCCAAACTGGCGTCGCAAGGCGGCGCGCACGCTCGAAGAGATCGAGGGTGATGCTGAGGTCAACACCACACTGCTCAACGTGCACGAAGCCCGGACGGCTGGGAGCAACGGATGAAGAAGAAAATCTCGCCCGCGGTCAGCGAATCACCAGTACGCTACGATTTCTCACTGCTGGCGGACGACGACATCTACCTCTTCAACGAGGGCAGTCACTTTCGCCTGTACGAAAGGCTGGGCTCACACCTCGCTGAGCACGACGGCGAGTCCGGCCTCTATTTCGCTGTCTGGGCGCCCAACGCCGAGCGGGTCTCCGTTATCGGCGACTTCAACAGCTGGGACCGCGCCTCGCACCCGCTGCGCGCCCGAGCCTCCTCGGGGATCTGGGAGGGGTTCGTCCCCGGCCTGGCGATCGGTGTCTGCTACAAGTACTGGATAGAGTCCCGTCACAACGGCTATAAGGTGGAGAAGGCAGACCCCTTCGCCGTACACGCGGAGACTCCCCCGAAGACTGCTTCCGTAACCTGGGACCTGGGCTACGAATGGGGGGACGCCACATGGATGGCGGAGCGCGACGCCCGCAACCGGCTGGACGCGCCCATCTCCGTGTACGAGGTGCACCTGGGCTCATGGCGGCGGGTTCCCGAGGAAGGCAACCGCTGGCTCTCCTACCGCGAAACCGCGCCGCTGCTCGCCGAGTACGTCAAGGACATGGGCTACACGCACGTCGAGCTGATGCCCGTGATGGAGCACCCTTTCTACGGCTCATGGGGGTACCAGGTAACGGGCTATTTTGCCCCCACGTCACGCTACGGCACTCCCCAGGACTTCATGTACCTGGTCGACTACCTGCACCAGCAGGGGGTCGGCGTCATCCTGGACTGGGTGCCTTCACACTTCCCCACCGACCAGCACGGCCTGGGCTACTTCGACGGCACGCACCTCTTTGAGCACGCGGACCCCCAGAAGGGGTTTCACCCGGACTGGATGAGTCTGATCTTCAACTACGGGCGCGACGAGGTGCGCTCGTTCTTGATCAGCAGCGCGCTCTTCTGGCTGGACAGGTACCACGCCGACGGCCTGCGCGTCGACGGCGTGGCCTCCATGCTTTACCTGGACTACTCCCGCAAAGAGGGTGAGTGGATCGCTAACATCCACGGCGGCCGGGAGAACCTGGAGGCCGTGGATTTCCTGCGCCGCTTCAACCGCGAGGCTTATGGCGCCCACCCCGACATCCAGACTATTGCTGAGGAGTCCACGGCCTGGGGCGGGGTCTCCCGCCCGACGTACATGGGGGGCCTTGGATTCGGCCTCAAGTGGGACATGGGCTGGATGCACGACACGCTCGTGTACATCGCCCACGACCCCATTCACCGGCGCTTCCACCACAATGAGCTGACCTTCCGGATGATCTACGCGTTCACCGAGAACTTCGTCCTGTCCCTGTCCCACGATGAGGTCGTCCACGGCAAAGCCTCCTTGATCTCGAAGATGCCTGGGGACGACTGGCAGAAGGCGGCCAACCTGCGCCTACTCCTCGCCTATATGACCGCGCAGCCCGGCAAGAAACTGATGTTCATGGGGGGCGAGTTCGGCCAGTGGAAGGAGTGGGAGCACGAGTCTAGCTTGAGCTGGGAGGCGCTGGACCACGGATTCCATCGCGGCATCCAGGCCTGCAGCCGCGACCTGAATCGCCTCTACGCGTCGGAGACCGCCATGCATCAGCTGGACACGGACCCGGCCGGGTTCGAGTGGGTGGATGCGAACGACAGCCTGGCCAGCACTATTAGCTTCCTGCGCAAGGGCCGCGATTCCGCGGAGAGGGTTCTCTTCGTCTGCAACTTCACACCGGTTGTGCGAAACAACTATAGGGTCGGCGTCCCGCGCGCGGGTTTCTGGCGCGAGACACTGAACACGGACGCCACCGACTACGGTGGCAGCGGCGCCGGGAATCTGGGCGGCGTCAATGCTATGCCAGTGCCGTTCCACGGGCGCCCATACTCGCTGAACCTGACGCTTCCGCCGCTCGCTGCGCTCTTCTTCAAGCCCGAGGCTGCCGGTGACTGAACGCTATCTCTGCATCCACGGCCACTTCTACCAGCCCCCTCGGGAGAATCCCTGGCTGGAGGTTATCGAGCTCCAGGACTCCTCTTATCCCTATCACGACTGGAACGAGCGGATCACGGCGGAGTGCTACCG
>DASSZB010000059.1:0-2283 GCA_035702935.1 Dehalococcoidia bacterium | reverse complement strand
GGACTCCAAGGACTACTACGTGCCGTACGACGCTATCTCGCGGCCGCTGCCCGGCGTCTGGGTCCGGGGAAGTGACGGGGAGCGGCTGGCGCAGTCGCTGGCCTCGGGTCCGGTGAAAGCGCGACTGCAGGTGGAATCCGTGAGCCAGACCATCACGACGTACAACGTGGTCGGTGAACTGCGGGGGGCGGACGACGAAATCGTCATAATCGGCTCGCACCACGACGGGCCATGGTCGTCCGCGGTGGAGGACGGCTCCGGGATCGCCCTGGTGCTGGCGCAGGCGGAATACTGGTCGCGGGTGCCGCAAGAGGAGCGGCCGCACCGGCTGGCGTTCCTGCTGAACTCGGGGCACATGGCGGGCGGCGCCGGCTGCCGGGCGTTCGTCGAGGCGCACCGGGATGAGCTGATACGGACGGTGCTCGAGGTCCACCTGGAGCACACGGCAAACGAGTTTGCAGAGGTGGACGGCGAGTTGCAGCCGACCGGCCACCCGGAGGCGCGCTGGTGGTTCACGAGTCGCATTCCGCGGCTGGAGGCCAGCGTGAAGGCGGCGATCGAAGCGGAGGGCCTTGGACGATCGCTGCTGATGCCGCCGACGGCGTTCGGCCCGCGGCCGACGACGGACGGGAGCGAGTTCTACGTGGCCGGGGTGCCCATAGTGAACTACCTGACGGCGCCCTTCTACCTGTTCGACTCCTGCGACACGATTGACAAGATTCACCGGCCCAGCCTCGTGCCCGTGGCGCGGGCGGCGATCCGGATTATCGAGGCTACGGCCGGTGTTTCAGCGGCGGAGATGCGGGCCAGTTCTTGACCGGCGTGGGGTAAATTCCCACACGCCGCTAAGTGCACCGTCCGATTGACGCGGACGGGACCTTCCCCTTCACTGTTCTCAAGCGCGGACTCCGATAAGGGATTGCAGCCGCGCAGGGGGGCCACATGGGCGAGCCCGACTACGACGTGATCATCATTGGAGGCGGACCGGGCGGCCTCGCTTGCGCGGCCGTACTCGCCGCCGAGGGCCTCCGCCCGCTCATCGTCGAGAAGAACGAGCACACCGGCGGCAAGGCCGTCACGGTCTCCCGCAACGGCTTCCAGTACGAGCTGGGCCCCAAGCTCCAGGTGCCGATGCGCGAGCCTGCCTTCCGCATATTGCTCCGGAAGCTGGGGATAGAGTGCGAGCTGCACGCCATACCTCTCGATAAGGCCGCGCTGGTCTACCGCGGTCGCTCCGGAGCGTATAAGACGAAGGTGACGACACAGGAGACGGGTCAGGACCCAGGCCCTTTCTTCGACCTCTGGGAGCTCGACGAGGCGGAGCGGGCGCGAGCCCTCGCCGTAATGTCAGAGATCGTGATGCTGTCACCGGAGCGGGTGAGCGAGCTGGACGACCTGTCCATGCACGACTTCCTTGCGGGATACGACATCCCGTACCCGGTCTACAGCTACATGGCGATGCACGCCAACGCCTCGCTCGCCGAGCCGATAGACCTGGTAGCGGCGTCCGAGCAGGTGCGCATCCTGCAGCAGATCGCCTTCCAGGGCGGCGGCGGCTACTACAAGGGCGGTTTCGGGCGCGTGCTGGACGTGATCGCGGACGCCGTACGCGCCAACGGTGGGGAGATCTGGACCGGGGCGCGGGTCGAGCGCATCGAAGTGGCGGACGGGCGGGTGACCGGCGTCAGTACAAAGGAGCACGGGACCGTCACCGCACCAATCGTCGTCAGCAACGCGGGCATCCAGCCCACAGTCCTCAAGCTGGTTGGGGTGAGCCACTTCGAACCGGCATACACCGACTACGTCAGGGGCCTGGCGCCGGGCTGGAGTTTCACGGGAGTCCGCTATTTCCTGGGGAAGAAGGCCCTCCAACACAACATGTACATGGTCTACGCAGACGACTCATGGTGGGACACGGCCCGCTACCAGCGAGTAATGGAAGGGCAAGTTCCCGACGATGTGATCCTGTTCATGACCGTCCCATCCAATTTCGACCCATCGATGGCGCCACCGGGCAAACAGTGCGTCATCACGGGCACCATCTGCTCGCCAGACCCGGAAGCTGCCGAGGTCGAGATGCTGTATGCCAAGACGGACGAGATGTTCGCGCGGCTTTTCCCCGAGGCCTGGGCGGCCGTCGAACGCCGCGAGTGCGACGGCCCGCGGGAGATTTCGGTGCACACGCGCGACAGCGTGATCCCCGGCCAGGGAGGCGAATGCGTCGGAGTTGGCCAGGTCGTCGGGCAGTGTGGAAAGTACAAGCCGTCCCCTGTATCACCAATC
>DASSZB010000039.1:0-4327 GCA_035702935.1 Dehalococcoidia bacterium | reverse complement strand
ATCACGCACTGGGCCGGCGTCATGGACATCGAGGGCATCGGCGAGCAATGGGTTTCCATATTGCTCGAGCGTGGCCTCATCGCAGACCCGGCCGACATCTACTCGCTCACCAAGGAGCAGCTCGTGGAGATCGAGCGCATGGGGCCGGTGCTCGCGGACAAGATCGTCAAGAACATCGAAGGATCGAAGAAGCGCAACCTGGGTACACTCCTCTTCGCGCTGGGCATCCGGCACGTCGGCGGCGAGATCGCCAACACGCTCGCGGACCACTTTCACACGCTGGACGCGCTGTCAGAGGCTGACGTGGAGGAGATCAGCTCCGTCGAGGGCATCGGCCGCAAGATCGCCGAGAGCGTGCACGCCTACTTCCGGGACGCGGGCAAGCGGAAGATAATCGAGAAGCTGCGACGGGCCGGGGTCAATTTCGAGCAGCGCCGCGCTGCGCCGAAGGAAGGGCCTCTGAAGGGCCAGACGTTCGTCTTCACCGGCACCCTTGTGGCCATGCCGCGCAGCCACGCCGAGCGTCTTGTGAGCGAGCTGGGCGGCGAGGCAGCCAGCAGCGTTACCCGCAAGGTCACATATGTGGTCGGCGGCGCGGACCCCGGCTCCAAGCTCCAGAAGGCGCAGAGCTACGGCATCCCCGTGCTCACGGAGGAAGAATTTCTGGACATGATGCGCGGGTACGGCGCGGACGTCTAAGGGTATCGCCACGATGCCCTTTCGGCTGCTCATCAGGGCGGCCAGCCTCGTGCTCCTGCTAGCCGCCTGCACGGACGGCACCGTCACCTCCACGCCATCCGCAACATTCTCGGGCCCGGCTTCTGCGACGCCATCCAGCGAGCCAACGACCACATTTCGCCCCAACCTCACCCCCGCCACCGTCACCCGCGTTGTCGACGGCGACACAATCGTTGTGGAGATATCCGGCCGCGAGTATAAGCTCCGTTATATCGGTATCAACACGCCGGAGGTAGTCGACCCGCGCCGCCCGGTGGAGTGCTTTGGCCAGGAGGCCCGAGGTTACAACGAGGAGTTGGTCCTGGGGCGGACCGTGGGCCTGGAAAAGGACGTCTCCGAGACGGATGAGTTCGGCCGTCTCCTGCGCTACGTCTGGATCGGCGACCAGATGGTTAACGCAGCCCTGGTCCGCGAAGGTTACGCACAGGCATCGGCTTACCCACCGGACGTCAAGTACCAGGACCTGCTCTCTTCGCTCCAATCAGAGGCGGCCGGCGTGGGCCGCGGTCTCTGGGGGACTGTCTGCCAGTCCACGCCTTCATTCACGCCGATTGCGGCGGGTCCCGGCAGCTGTGAGTATTCGGCAACATCCGAGCCCAGGATCAAGGGCAACATCAGCCTCAGCACGGGCGAGAAGATCTACCACGTCCCGGGCGGCGAAACTTACGACAAGACCGTCATCAGCCAAGACAAGGGCGAGCGCTGGTTTTGCACAGAGGCGGAGGCGTTGGCCGCCGGATGGCGTAAATCGAAGAACTGAGCCGCTCATCGGGGGCACTCTCCGATATCGAAACCGGGCTCCCGGGCGTTATCCCGAATGAGCGCATTCTTTGCAGCGGCAACGGGCGCTCAGGTATAATGCCCTAAGTCCCCCAAAGGGAGGAGTCGTTGCCCTTAAACCCGTTCAATGCCCTCTTGGGCATGTTTTCCCATGATGTGGCCATTGATCTTGGGACCGCCAACACACTCGTAATGGTGAGAGGCCGCGGCATCGTCATTGACGAGCCATCCGTCGTGGCCATCGACCGTATCAACAAGAAGATTCTCGCCATCGGCGCTGAAGCCAAGCGCATGGTTGGCCGCACGCCCGCGGACATCGTGGCCGTGCGCCCCCTCCGCGATGGCGTCATCTCCGATTTCAGCGTCACAGAAAAGATGCTCCAGTACTTCATCCGCTCAGTCCACGATCACATGGGGTTCGGCCTGCCGCGCCCCCGTGTCGCCGTCGGTATCCCGTCCGGCGTCACTGAGGTGGAGAAGCGGGCCGTGCACGACGCCTGCCTGAACGCCGGCGCCCGGGCGGCATACCTGGTGGAGGAGCCCATGGCCGCCGCCATCGGCGCCGGGCTCCCAGTCATGGAACCGGGCGGCTCCATGATCGTGGACATCGGCGGCGGCACGACTGAGGTCGCGGTCATCTCAATGGGCGGAATCGTGGTGGCGACGTCCATCCGCACAGCGGGCGACGAAATGGACTCGGACATCGTCTCCTACGCCCGCCAGGTCCACAACATGCTGATCGGCGAGCGCACGGCTGAGGAAGTCAAGATAGAGGCCGGTTCGGCGTTCCCCCTGGAGCGCGAGCTATCGCTGGAACTGAAGGGACGCGACCTGGCCACCGGGCTCCCAAAGGCCGTCGAGATCAGTAGCGTGGAGGTCCGCGACGCCCTGTCCGGGTCGGTCAACGCTATTATCGAATCGGTCCGCCAGACGATCGAGGTGACACCACCAGAGCTGGTGGCGGATATCATGAGCACTGGAATCATTCTTGCCGGCGGTGGCGCCCTGCTGCGAGGCCTGGACCGCCGCCTTTCCCAGGAGACGAAGTTCCCCGTGTATGTCGCTGAGGAGGCTTTGACGTGCGTCGTACGCGGCGCTGCGGAGGTATTGGAGGAGGCTGCGATTCTTCAGAAGCTACAAGCGCGCCTGAATACGAGGAAAGCGCCGCGCTAACGCGGCAGGAGCTGCCGCATCCGCCTGGGAAGGCGGAAAAGCACCGGCACAATAGCAATGCGATTAGTTTGGTGGCTGGCGACCGTCTTCGGCCTTAGCGTCATCAGCATCTTTCTCTCCCAGCACGACGCCACGGATCCTGTCCAGAACCTCACCCTCACCGTCAGCGCCCCGCTCCAGTCCAGCCTGCGGGACCTTGCGGCTCCGATCAGTGAAGCCTACTTTGGCATCACCGACCGCGGCGACATCAAGCGCGAAAATGATCGCCTGCGAGAGGAGCTTGAGACACTGCAGAACCAGTTGGCCGCTCAGCAGGACGCCCAGCAGCGCGTCCGCGAGCTGGAGGACGCCCTGGGCCTCAGGCAAAGCCGCCCGGAGGATACGCTTCTGGCGGCGGACGTCATCGCTGAAGAGCCCTCCGGCCTCAAGCGCGCCATCGCCATCAACCGCGGTCTCAACGACGGAATCGATGAGGGCATGATCGTCCTCTCCCGTGCCGGAAGCGTGGTGGGCACGGTTTCTCGCGTCTACGACGATTTCGCGTGGATCCGCCTCATCACCGACCCGGAAAGCGCCATCAACGCCCAGGTCAACATCGCGGCGCTTTCATCCGCCCCGCCCGGCACGGGCGTCCTCACGCCGGAGGCGCCCAGCGCACAGGCATCGCCAACGCCCGCGCCTACCGCCGCTCCGGCCGAGCCACAGACGGTGAGAGCGGTGGCCGCCGGAGACCAGCGCAGCGGCATCGTCCTCGACCTCATACCCTCGGACGCGCCGATCGCCACCGGCAACCTGGTCGTCACGTCCGGTCTGGGCGGCAACTTTCCGCGCGGGCTCCTGCTGGGCACGATCGACACTGTCGACGAACGGCCGCAGGCGCCCTTCAAGTCCGCAACGATCGAGCCCTCAGCCACCCTGAGCGGGCTGGAAACGGTACTCGTCCTCATCAGCTTCAAACCAGCGAGGCTCACCGGGCCATGAAGTACATCCTTGCCGCGCTGATCGCCTGGTTCCTTGCCGTCGCGGACGTCTCGGCGCTCCCCTACATGAAGATCCTCGATGTGACGCCGGACCTGCTCCTGGTCTTCGCCGCGTCATACGCTGTCCTCCGGCCCCAGGACGAGGCGATGATCATGGTCCCAGTAGCCGGCTTGATGCACGACCTGACGAATGGGGACCCTCTGGGCGCTTCTATGATCGGCTTCGCGCCGCTGGTAATCCTCGCCGCGGTCATCCGGATGCAGGCAGTGGAAACAAAATTCATTCCGGCTCTGGTGGTCGTAGCTATAGGGACGGTGTTCTGGGGCGCGATTCGCATGTGTGTCCTGACTATCACCGGCCAGGAGGTGCAGTGGTTGGACGCCACCGTGCGGGTGGTCCTTCCGCTGGCCATCGTCAATACACTCTTCGTGCCGCTTACGTATGTTCCTCTTACCTGGTTCAGCGCCGCCCACAGACAAGGGATAATGGGCCGTAGGCGCATTACCTCGCCACTGTGAGCCACCCCCGGGGACGTGATGGGATTGTTTAAGGGAGAACGCCGGCGCTGGAAGGCGCTGGAGCCCAAGAGGGAGCGCGATAGACGCGCCGGACCCGATCCCGCCGTCTGGGCGCTTCTCCGCGCGGTCGTGATCCT
>DASSZB010000222.1:0-5119 GCA_035702935.1 Dehalococcoidia bacterium | reverse complement strand
CCACGTACAGGAAAAAGGTCTCGACGAACTCCGGCGTCCCGGTGTACCGCTCGCGCAGCACCGGGTTCTGGGTCGCGATGCCCACCGGGCAGGTGTCCAGGTGGCAGACGCGCATCATGATGCAGCCCAGCACGACCAGCGGAGCAGTGGCGAAGCCCATCTCCTCGGCGCCCAGTAGCGCGCCGATCACCACGTCACGGCCCGTCTTCATCTGGCCGTCCGTCTGGACTATGATGCGGTCGCGCAGGTTGTTGAGCACGAGCGTTTGCTGCGTCTCGGCGAGTCCCAGCTCCCAGGGAACGCCGGCGTGCTTTATCGAAGTCAGAGGGCTGGCGCCGGTGCCGCCGTCGTGTCCAGAGATGAGCACGACGTCGGACTTGGCCTTGGCCACGCCCGCCGCCACGGTGCCCACGCCGACCTCCGCCACCAGCTTGACACTGATGCGTGCGCGCGGGTTGCTGTTCTTCAGGTCGTGGATGAGTTGTGCGAGGTCCTCGATGGAGTAGATGTCGTGGTGCGGCGGCGGGCTGATCAGCTGCACGTACGGTGTCGAATAGCGGACCGCGGCGATCCAGGGGTAGACCTTGTGACCGGGAAGCTGACCGCCCTCTCCCGGCTTGGCCCCCTGGGCCATCTTGATCTGCAACTCATCCGAGTTCACCAGGTACTCGCTGGTGACGCCGAAGCGCCCGGAGGCCACCTGCTTGATGGCGCTGCGCCGCAGGTCGCCGTTTTCATCCGGTGTGTATCGACGGCGGTCCTCGCCGCCCTCGCCGGTGTTGCTCTTGCCGCCGATGCGGTTCATGGCGATGGCCAGCGTCTCGTGCGCCTCCGCCGAGATAGAACCGAAGGACATGGCCCCGGTAGCAAAGCGCTTGACGATGTTCTCCCAGGGCTCCACTTCCTCGATAGGCACGGATTCGCGGTCCGGCTTGAATTCGAACAGGCCGCGCAGCGTGCAGAGACGCTCACTCTGGTCGTCCACCATCTTCGTGTACTGCTTGAAGATGTCGAAAGCGGCCGTGCGGGTAGCGTGCTGGAGGCGGAAGATCGTCTCCGGGTTGAAGAGGTGATACTCGCCCTCACGGCGCCATTGGTACTGGCCGCCCCAGCGCAGCTCGCGCAGCCCGCCATCGCGCTCCGGGAAAGCCCGGCGGTGGTGGGTCAGCGTATCGACGCCGATGTCTTCGATGCCAATGCCGCTGATGCGAGAGGCAGTGTAAGTGAAGTAGCGGTCGACCAGGTCTTCACCGAGGCCGATGGCCTCGAAGATCTGGGCGCCGCGGTAGGACTGGATCGTCGAGATGCCCATCTTCGACATGATCTTGACGACGCCCTTCTTGATCGCCTTCAGGTAGTGGGCCACTGCTTCCTCGCGCGATATCTCCTTCTGGAGCGCGCCTTCAGCGTGCAGTTTCGTCAGCGTCTCGATGGCCAGGTATGGGTTGATGGCTCCGGCGCCGTAGCCGATGAGTAGCGAGAAGTGGTGCGCCTCGCGGGCCTCGCCTGTCTCCAACACCAGCCCCACCCGCGTGCGCTTGCGCTCGCGGACGAGGTGGTTGTGCAGCCCCGCAACGGCCAGCAGTGCGGGTATCGGCGCCCATTCGCGGTTCACGCCGCGGTCTGAGAGGACGAGGACTTTGATACCGCGGGAAATTGCCTCATCGGCGCGGCGGAAGAGCTCGTCCATGGCGCGCGCCAGGCCCTCGGGGCCGTGGCTCGCCTGGAAGAGCATGGGCAGCACTTCTGACTTCAGCTTCGGCTCCTGGATGGCCTTGATCCGGGCCATCTCCGCGTTGTCCAGGAACGGCATCTTGATGCTGATCATGTGGCAGCTCTCGGGTTCCGGGTCCAGCAAGTTCCCCTCGGGGCCGATGGTCGTCTTGACCGAGGTCACGATCTCCTCGCGGATGGCGTCGAGGGGGGGATTCGTGACCTGCGCGAAGAGCTGCTTGAAGTAGTTGTACAGCGGCTGCGGCATGTCGGAGAGCACCGCCAGCGGGGTGTCCGTGCCCATGGAGCCGACGGCCTCTTCGCCGTTCGCGGCCATCGGGCCCAGGATGTACTTCAGGTCCTCCACCGTGTATCCGAAGGCGATCTGCTGCTCGGTAAGCTCCTCATCGGACAGAGGCTCTGCGGGCGCTGCTTTGGGCAGGTCGCTGAAGTGGATCAGGTTCTTCTTCAGCCACTCCCCGTATGGCTTCTCGGTGCTCATCGTGTGCTTGAGTTCGGTGTCGTCGACGATGCGGCCCTCATCGAGCTTAATGAGGAACATGCGCCCCGGCTGCAGGCGGCCCTTGTGCAGGACGTTCTCCGGCTCGATGGGCAACACGCCGACCTCCGACGCCATAATCACGCGGTCGTCCTTGGTCACGTAGTAGCGGGACGGGCGTAGGCCGTTGCGGTCCAGTACGGCGCCGATCGTCTGTCCGTCCGTGAAGGCGATGGACGCTGGGCCGTCCCAGGGTTCCATGAGGCAGGAGTGATACTCGTAGAAGTCCTTCTTCTCCTGCGACATCGATTCGTGGCCGTCCCAGGGCTCCGGGATCATCATCATCATCGCGTGGTGGATCGGCCGCCCCGCCATCACCAGCAGCTCCAGCGCGTTGTCGAAGCATGCCGTGTCGCTGCCCTTTTCGTCGATGATGGGCATGATGCGCTGGATGTCGCTGAAATGCGGGGACTGGAACAGCGCCTCGCGGGCGCGCATCCAGTTGATATTCCCGCGCAGTGTGTTGATCTCGCCGTTGTGGGAGATCATGCGGTAGGGGTGCGCCAGCTTCCAGCTCGGGAATGTGTTGGTGCTAAAGCGGGAATGGAACATGCAGAGGGCGCTGGTCACGCGCGGGTCCGAGAGGTCCGGGAAGTACTCGCGCAGCTGAGTGGCCATGAGCATGCCCTTGTAGACAAGGGTGCGCGACGAAAGGCTGGGGAAGTAGAACATCTCAGCGTCGGCGATGCCGAAGCGCTTAATCGCGTTCTCAAACCGCCTGCGGATCACGTAGAGGCGGCGCTCGAAGGCGTCGTCGTCGCGGATCTCGGCGCCGCGCCCGACGAAGACGTGGTACAGGTCGGGCTCCTTGATCTTCGCCGTGTAGCCGACAGAGGCGTTCTCCGTGGGCACGGGCCGCCAGCCCAGGAGGTGCTGCCCCTCTTCTTCGACGATGATGCGGAACAGCGCCATCGCGTTCTCGCGGGCACGGTCGTTGCGGGAGGCGAAGAAGAGCCCGGCGCCGTAGTGGCCGGCCGCCGGCAGGCGGATGCCTTCGTGGGCACAGACATGCGAGAGGAAGTCGTGCGGCATCTGGATGATGACGCCGGCGCCGTCGCCCGTGTTCACCTCGCAGCCGCAGGCGCCGCGGTGTGCCAGGTGCTCGAGCGCCGTGAGCCCGTCGTCGACGATCCTGTGCGACTTGTGCCCCTTGAGGTGGACGATGAAGCCCACGCCACATGAGTCATGCTCGTGCTGCGGTGAATACAAACCCTGTGCGGAAGCGATTCGGTGAGTCATCGGCTGGTTCCTTCGGAGGCTTCTTAAGATGCCGCCGAAGCGCGCTTCTTAAGAGTCGTAGCGTCGGAGCCGGAGAGCGGTACGGGCGCGATGAGGGAGGCCCCGCGAGAGCGGGCGGTTCGCATGAATTCGGTTGTCCGAGGATACTTCATATCGGAACCCGCCGCCGAAAATATGGATGCAGTATATCTGGATGGCTTGAGCCTGTCTACGGGGTGAGACTCACCGGCCGGGCCTTTGCTATAGAAAGACTCAATAGTGAGCGGATAGTAGCATAGACGGGAACGGTGGTCAACCAAGCGAGTGCGGCCAAGCTCAGATTCGCCGGGCCCGGAGCCGCCTCCGCAGGCGGTCGCAGGACTCGATCACAATGCGCCGCACAATGGGGCTCACCTCGGGCCTCTTCGCCGCGGTTGTCGCGCGCTCGATGAAGTCTTCGTCGCCCGCTGTGCGCGGGAACATCGCTCCTCCGACCGCGCCGGCGACGCCCATCCCGTGGGTGTGCAGCACCGGCAGTAGTTCGAGGTACCTCTCGGCGTACGGCGCCAGGAGCTGCCACTGGGAACGCTGCCAGAAGGCCCTGCCTACCATTCGCATCGTGCCCATCGGCAATCGGCGCTCCTGGACAGCGGCTTTCCACGCTGCGTCCTTGCCGGTGGCCTCCGGCCGCGCCGCGATCACGGCGAGAGCCCGCACCCAGGAATCGGGGTCCGGGTCGCGCGCTTGCAGCGCATCCACCTCCGCTTCGGTCACCTCGCGCACCACCGCCCGCCGCACCAGCGTCCGCCAGGCCAGGTCGACGTCGTCCCTCGCGGCCTCCGCCAGCACCGCGAAATGACCGTCACTCAGGGCGGTGTGCGCCAGCGCCCGCAATGCCACCCGGCGGCGGGCAGGAATCGCCGCCAGATCAGCCGCCAGGTCCGCCAGGGCCGACACGAGGCGATCCCTATCGCCGTCCGGCGAGCACATGTCCGCCGCCTCGACAGCCAGCTCGAACGCCGGCTCGATCAGGCTTTCCACTGATTCGGAGCGGAGGACTGTTTGCACGCAGCGCAGGAACTCCGCCGTCGCCAGGTCTCCGTGCATCAGCATGTCCCAGGCGGTCGTGAACGCCGTCGCTCGGCCTATCGCCGTGGGTAAGCGGTGCGCCTCGGTAAGCATGGCTTCCAGCGAGCCGGCGGACGGCCGGACCGACGCGAACGTCAGGTCATCGTCGTTCACGAGGAGGAGGTCCGCCTCTCCCAAACCGTCCACGGGCGTCTCGGCGCCCTGTGTTTCCACCGACACGGCCCGAGTGCGGGTCAGCCGGTCGCCGTCGCGGTTGTAGACGCCGATTACAAGCCGATGAGGCCGTGGTTCCGCCCCCTTCGGTCCAGTCGCCTTCAAGACGAAGCGTCCGCCGCTGGAATCCAGCTCCAACCGGTCCGTGCCCGCGCTATCCAGCCAGTCGCGACTCCAGGCACTCAGGTCACGCCCGCTGGCGTGAGATAGCTCCCGCATCATGTCATCCAGTTCGGTGTTGCCCCACGCGTGCTTGGCAAAATAGGCATGGCTGGCCGCCAGGGCGTCCGTTCCGACGAAGGCGAACAGCTGCTTCAGCACGCTGGC
>DASSZB010000204.1:0-5533 GCA_035702935.1 Dehalococcoidia bacterium | reverse complement strand
ACGGCCGGAGGCTCGTGCGCGAGAGATACGTCGCGGAGATGGCTTTTGGTGTACTGGAAGAGGTGCTTGCTGGTGGCCGGTCCCTTGCCTGAAGCGCCCGAGATGGTGGAGATCCTCGGCGTCCGCTTTGACAACCTGACGCGGGCAGAGGCGGCGGAGCGCATCGCCGAGACGGCCTTGAATGGACCGAAAGGGTATGTCGTCAAGCCATACTCGGAGTTCATGGCGCGGGCGGCGCGTGACCAGCGGTTCCGTGACCAGCTGAACGCCGCGGCGCTGTGCCTGCCGGACGGTGTGGGCATCGTCTGGGCGGCGCACTACCTGTCGTTGACGGGCGGTCGCTTGCGGGCGCTATTCCAGTTCCCTTTGTCGCACCTGTCAATGGTGCTGCGGCCGCTGGCCGTGCGGGGACCCGTGCGGGAGCCGATGCACGGGGTGGACCTGACATGGGAGATGCTGGCCGCCCTGGATAGGGCCGGGGCGAGCGTTTACTTGCTTGGTGGCACGACGGAAGAACTGGTGGGGACGCGTAGCGAGATCGAGCGCCGGCTACCGGGGCTGCGCATCGCCGGGGCGCGGCACGGATACTTCCGCACACCCGGCGAGGAGAACGAGCGCGTGATTGCGGATGTCAACGCAGCGAAGCCGGGGGCGCTGCTGGTGGCCATCGGATCGCCGCGCCAGGAGACCTGGATCGCGGACAACATCGGGCGGCTGGAAGTGAACGTGGCAGTGGCCGAGGGCGGGTCGTTCTCGTTCATCTCAGGCGCGACACGGCGAGCGCCAGCCTGGATGCGGCGGGCGGGGCTGGAGTGGCTGTTTCGCCTGCTGCGGCAACCGCATCGGGCACGGCGCCAGCTGGCGCTGCCGTTATTCGTTTGGCAGGTGTTCCGGGACAGGTGGACGCGGGGTTAGGTCGTCCCGCCACCCGTCGTCGAGCCCCGGCCCAGGACCCGTCCCAGCACGCCGGCGTACATCTCCGCGTCCGATTGGCGCATGACCAGCGCGTCGCGAACGCTGCCGCCGGAGACTTTGCGGTACCAGATAAGGGTGGCCACGAGCGAGCACGTGTAGGCGATGGAGGAGGCTATGGCGGCGCCTTCAACCTCCAGCCAAGGGATGAGAGCGAAGTCCAGGGCCAGGGTAACACCGAGTGCGATGAAGGTGGCGTAGGTGTTGTAGATGATGTGGCCCTGGCTGAACAGGTAACTCCCCAGCACCCGCGTGGCGCTGGCGGCTATGATGCCGGGCATCAGCAGGACGAGGGGGAGGAACGACGGGTCAAACTCTTCGCCGAAGAGGATGCGGATGGCCAGCGGGGAGACAGCGACGAGGCCGATGCCGGCGACGATACTAACGGCGAGAGTGTTGCGGCAGATAACCGGCGTCACCTCGCCCGCCCGTTCCTTGTCCATGCTGGTGAGGCGCGGGAGGAGGACCATGGCCACGGCGGAGGAGATCCACCAGACACTTTCGCTGAGGCCGACAGCGACGGTGTAGTGGCCGACGCCGGCTCGAGAGACGAAGGCGGCGACAAGGAACTGGTCCAGGCGGTAGTTGAAGAACTGCGCGAGATTGGCGACCTGTCCCTTGGCGCCGTAGCGGATCTGGTCCCGGAGGACCGCGAATTCGGGCCTGAGCGCGGCCCGGGCGTCCAGGCGGCCCGCGGCGACTACGGCGAAGCAGGCGACGTCCGCGACGAGGAATGACACGCTGAATGCGATGATGGCGCCGAGGACATCCAGATTGTCGGAAGCGTAGAGCGCTCCAGCGACGGCCACTCCGGTCAAACCCTGGACAACAGCGACGGAGCTGAGCGCCAGGAACCGGCTCTCGCCGTGCAGGAAGGACGTCAGGAGCACGTAGGCGACAACGGCGGGAAGAGCGGCGGCGTACCACCAATAAGCGCCGCCCTCGACGAAGAGGTCGTCCCCATAGAGGAGGCCCCACGCGCCGACCGCGGCCCAGGCCACCGCGGTGGAGACTGCCAGCACGAACAGGCTTCCGGCGAGGAGCGTACTGTAACCGTAATCGCCTTTGTTGAGGAAGTAGATGTTGCCGAGGCCGACGCCGAGGTTGGCGATACCGCCAGCGACAAGCACGGCAACGAAGAACAGGGAGTAGGTGCCGAGTCCAGAGTCGCCCAGGCCCTGGGCCAGAACGACACGGAGGACGAAGGCGAGGCCGTAGATGGCGATCTGGGACAGGAAGACAATGTTGAAGTTGACCAGGAACCCCACAGGGGCGCCGGATGGCGCAGTTTCCACCTCGGGATCAGGTGGAGTCAGCATGGCGGCCGGAGTGCCGCGATTATCGACATGCGCACCTGTGTTCTGTTAGGATGCTGAGGGCCGAGAGATTCCGCGAAGTGTAATCGCACGCCTCTGATCTCCGATGGAAGCGCCTCGGAGACGGCGTCGGGGTGTAGCTCAGTCAGGTTAGAGCGCACGGTTCGGGACCGTGAGGTCGGCGGTTCGAATCCGCCCACCCCGACCATTCTTGAACGCCACTGTCATGATCCGTTGTGCCCTTTTATTCGTACCACTGGGTGATGGTCTGCATAGGTGAACGCGGCGCCGCCGAAGTCGGTTGCGACATAGCGCCATTTTGGTGACAGGATTCACAGATCGATTGCGTTAAATTTCAGTAACAATCTTAAGAACTCACCGTCTTACCATAGCAACTTAGGAGCAATATAGGACGTTATAACCGGTATCATGGGCCAATCGGCCTATTGCTGGGGAAAAATCGAACAGGACTAGAATGTGGCAGATACACAAGGGTGATGATTAATGGTCTTTCAGGCTGAAGACAGGGCAAAAGTGAAGAAGCAGCAGGCCGAAGTAGCCATCCAGATGGCGCTCCAGGGCCGCTGGGCGGAGGCCGTCCAGCTGAACCGCGCCATAGTGGAGTCGTTCCCGGCCGACGTGGACGCCTTCAACCGGCTGGGCAAGGCGCTGACTGAGCTCGGGCGCTACGGCGAGGCGCGGGACTCCTACAACCGCGCGCTGGACAACGACCCGCTTAACAGCATCGCCCGCAAGAACCTGGACCGCCTGGCAACGCTGGGCGAACAGGCGCCGCCGCCGCTGGCGAGCCAGAAGCTTTCGCCCCAGATGTTCATCGAGGAGATGGGCAAGACAGGTGTCACCACGCTGCTGCGGCCGAATATGCCGGTGGCCGCGCGGATGACCGCGGGTGACCAGGTTTCCCTGCAAAGAGCGAATTCGCACCTGGCGGTGCAGACGCTGACCGGCGAGCAGGTGGGAGAAGTGGAACCGAAGCTGGGCCAGAGGCTTCTCAAGCTCATGGACGCCGGCAACGAATACGTCGCCGCCATCCAGGCGCTGGACGGCACCCAGGTGAAGGTGTTCATCCGGGAGACGTTCCAGCACGCCTCGCAGACCGGCAAGCTCTCCTTCCCGCCCACGGTGATCGAGCAGTTCCGCCCTTACACCAAGGGCCGCCTGGTGCGCAGCGATGGGGACGACGACCTTTACTTCGAGGAGTCTGACGAGAGCGAAGACTGGGACGCCGGTGGCGAGAAGGAAGAACGCGAATCGACGATGTTCGACCTAGCCGAGGATGCCGACGTGGCGATCGACATGTCGGACGAAGCGGAGGACGAGTAGCCTCGGTAACTTCGGACGGGGTTAGGCCGGGCGCATGCCCGGCCTCTTCATTCAGGCGTCCCCCAGTCGTGGAAACGCCCGTAATGACCGGCGGCGTCCGGTGCGCTATTATCGCGGCGTGAGCGACAGGCTGTTCCCCGACGACTGGCAAAGCGGGCCGCGGTATGCGGGCGCGTTCACTTTCGCCCGCTGTCCGGCGACGCGGGACCTCTCGCAGGCGGACGTGGCCATCGTGGGCGTGCCGATGGACATGGCGGTGATGTATCGGAGCGGGGCGCGCTTCGGGCCGCGGGCTATCCGCGACGGCTCCGGCGGGCTACGGCCGCACGGGCTGATAGCGGATGAGCTGGAGGAGCCCTTTGCCTCGCTGCGGGTGATCGACTACGGGGACCTGACAGTCATTCCAGGTTACATCGAAGACTCGGTGGCAAAGATCCAGGCAGAGGTTTCGCCGATCATCGAAGCGGGCGTGTTCCCGGTGGTGCTGGGCGGTGACCACTCCACGACGTTGCCGGTTCTGCGGGCCGTGGCGGCGAAGCACGGTACGCTTTCGCTGGTGCACTTCGACGCGCACCCGGACTACTGGCCGCTCCGGGACAACAGGATGCACCACGGCACCGTCTTCCGAACGGCCGTCGAGGAAGGCCTGATCGACCCCGAGGCTTCGGTACAGGTGGGAATCCGGGGATCGATCTCGCAGGGGATCATCGCCGAGGCGCGGGCGGCCGGATTCCATCTGGTCACGGCGACCGAATTCGCTCACCAGGGCGTGCGGGCGACGGTGGAGGACATCCAGCGGCGTGCCAGTCTGCCGGTGTACGTATCGCTGGACATCGACAGCGTGGACCCGGCCTACGCGCCGGGGACGGGGACGCCGGAGGTGGCCGGAATCACGAGCCGGGCGATATTGGAGCTCGTGCGCGGCCTGCAGGGGCTGCCACTGGTAGGGTTCGACCTCGTGGAGGTGGCGCCGGCGTATGATTCAGCGGAGATCACCGCTCTACTGGCGGCACACCTCGTGTACGAGTTCCTGCTGGTCCTGGCGGAGAGCCGCCGCTAGCGCTCCCAACTACGCAGTATCTGCCAATCGCCCTTCAGGACTGAAGTTTTCCCGTAGCTATTCGTACGCAGTTCCTCCGATGCGCGGCCGCACGGCCGGCGGTGAGAATCGTCACAGACCTGGGAGGTCTGCCGTCCCGCAGGGTCTCCACCGCCTGCGCAGGCAGGTCCGGCGGGGCGGCGGCCTCCGGGTTCAGGAGGGTGATCGATGGTAAAGAAGGGACTGTTGGCAGGGTTGCTCCTGCTGGCTTTGGCCGTGCTTCAGCCGGCGCCGGAAAGCCCTGCGGTGGCGGCGGCATCCGTGCAGGGCGACGTCAACTGCGGCGGCACGGTCACGGCCGTGGACGCCCTGCAGGTACTGCGATCGGTGGCGGGCCTGACGACGAGCGCGGCCTGCGTAGCCGATGCGGGCGACACCAACTGCGACGCCAACGTGAACGCCGTCGACGCGCTGCGCATCCTGCGCTACGTCGCGGGGCTGACGAACAGTGTCCCCGCCGGGTGCGCAGCGATCGGCGATTCGCTGGCGCCAACGCCGACGAGCGAGGAGTTGATCGCAGCGGCGCTCGCCGCGGGCACGATCACTTACGAGGAGTCGCTGCTGTATCGTGCGCTGGCGCTGTACGACCTGCCCGGCCTGCCGGAGGAGTTCCGCAGTCCGGTGATCGACTACCATGCCGGACGGCTGCTGTTCGTCGAGATCGAGGATAACAAAGCGCAGTTGAGCCAGGCCACGCTGGACGCCCTGGAGCCAATCCTGGCGCGGCCGAGCGACCCGATTAGCATCTTCAACAACCCGCCGGTCGCGGCAGGTGCGGTGACGGCGCAGACCGCAGGCTACT
>DASSZB010000057.1:0-3120 GCA_035702935.1 Dehalococcoidia bacterium | reverse complement strand
AGGTAGCGGGATCAGGTATAGGCGTCAGCACGATCTATCCGGGGCTAACCCAGACGTCGTTCACGGAGGCGATGACCCAGGAGGTCCCCATACCGCAGATCCCGCCGGTCGTCCGTTTTGTCCACCCGAAGGCGGTGGCTGAGCGCATTGTCAGCGCTGTCCGCTGGAACCTCCGCGATGTATTCGTCTCGCCGGAGGACGTGGCAGCCGTTCTCGGTGCCGCGGTGGCGCCGCCGGTCTTCGACTGGCTGGCGCGGCTGTTCATCGGGTACGAGCATCTGGGCGAGGAGATCACGCTACCGCCGGCGGAAACGCAGGAGCCTTATCCTGCCGACGCCGAGTCCGGCGACGCGTCCTGAACTGACTCTCACTCCCGTTTGGCATGCCGTTGTCACACAGCGCCTTCGCCGGTTTATCTCGCTGATAGCGTCCGCCGCGTAAGCTTCCGGAACGAGACTTCTGAAGAAGGAGGCACGCTGTGGATACACTTTTGATAGTGGCAATTGTCACGGTGATCGTTGTCCTGCTTGCGGTTGCGGGGATCGCCTGGTTCGCTTCCAGCCGCAAGCGGACATCGGAGCTGCGAGAGGGCTTCGGGTCCGAATACGACAGGGCACTGCGCAAGGGCGGCGGCCGCCGCCAGGCTGAGGCGGAATTGGAGGCCCGCCGGAAGCGGGTCGAGAAGCTGCACCTGAAGGAGATACCGGCGGTGCGGGCGCAGGAGTACGCCGAACGATGGCGAATAGTGCAGGGCCGCTTTGTGGACGATCCCGCGGGCGCCATCAAGCAGGCCGACCAGCTGTGCACGATCGTAATGAACGAGCGTGGATATCCCATGGCTGATTTCGACCAGCGGGCTGCCGACATATCGGTGGACCACCCTACGGTCGTGTCGAACTATCGGAGCGCCCACGCCATCTCGGAGGCCATCGACCGCCACGATGCGACTACGGAATCGCTACGGCAGGCGATGGTGAACTTCCGGAGTTTGTTCGAAGATCTGCTCGAGGTTGGCACTTCCGGGGAGACTGTGCGTCCTCCTCGCGAGAGCCAGGTGGCGCGTTAGCTGCTGAACCGGGAGTGGGGATACGCCTCCTTTTGTGTTGATTAGTGACCGAAGCGGACGTCCGGGAGGAGACGGTCTGCCCAGCGTGGGAGCCACCAGGCGCTCTCTCCGACCAGCGCCAGGAGGGCCGGGACAAGGATCAGGCGCACCAGGAAGGCATCGGCAAGAACGGCCACGCCGAGTATGAACCCCATCTCCTTCATGGGCAGCGTCCCGGCGAGGGCGAAGGTGAAGAACACGGTGACCATCACGCCAGCCGCGGCGACGATCGGCCGGCCCGTGTGCGCCAGGGCGCTGGCCAGCGCTTCACGGTGGTCGCCCGTGTGATCGAAATGCTCGCGGGCGGACGCCAGCAGGAAGACGGTGTAGTCCATGGATATGGCGAAGGTGAGGGTGAAGAAGAACAGCGGCGCCCAGGACGTGAGGTAGCCCTGGCTCTCGAAGCCCATGACATCGGCCGCCCATCCGTGCTGGAACGCCAGGACGCCAACCCCGAAGGCGGCGCCGACAGAGAGCAGGTTCAGGACGACGCCCAATAGCGAGATGAGCAGCCCCTGCAGGGCGACGATCAGCAGGAGCAGCCCCAGGACCAGCACTGTCCCCATGACCAGGGGAGCCTTTCCGAGCAGGGCGTGGTCGAGGTCGTAGTTTTCGGCGACGGGGCCACCAACAAGGACGCCGGCAGGCATAGTGCCGCGCAGACCGGAAATGAGGTGGGCCGCGTCTTCCGACGATGGGTCGCTCGTGCCAAACGCGGTGATCAGGTTGTATCCGCCGGTGCCCGGCTGGGCGGGCATGGCCATCGCCACGGAGGAGTCCTTATTCAACGATTGCTGCACTTCGGAGGCATCGACGGCCGGCGGTACCAGGATTTGTACCGGTCCCGGACCGCCCGGTCCGAACGCCTGGGCCATGGCCTGGTAGCCTTCGCGGGCGCCCTTGTCTTTGCCCAGTACGCTGATACTCGGCATACCCGTACGCAGGCCGATCAGGGGGAGGGCGAGGAGCACAAGGACAGCCAGGACGCCCAAGGCGGCCGGGAGGGGCGCCTTCTGGATGCGGCCGGCAAAGCGGTGCCACCAGTCGCTGCGGTGCTCGCCCGCAGAGTGCCATGGGAGGGCCAGCCGGTTAACTGCGGGGCCCAGGATGGCAGGGAGCAGCGTCAGGGCGGCCAGGAGTACGAAGCCCACGGCCAGCATCATCCCGGCGGCCATGGAGCGGAACGCGGGGACGGGCACGAGGAGAACGGCAGACAGGCTGACGATAACCGTCAGGCCGCTGAAGAGCACGGCCTTGCCGGCGCTGTCCATCGTCACGCCGATGGCGCCGGCAGTGTCGTTAGGGGTGTGGTGCAGGGCGTTGCGGAAACGGGTTACGATAAAGAGCGCGTAGTCGATCCCCAGCGCCAGCGCGAACATCATGGCGAAGTTCAAGGTCCAGATGGAGAGATCGGTGACCTGGGTGATTCCGTAGAGGATGCCCATCGTGGCGAGAAGGCCGGCCGCTGTCAGTATCAGCGGCAGCCCGGCGGCCACGAGGGACCCGAACGCCAGCACCAGTATCACGGAGGTGACCGGCCAGGTGAGGAGCTCCGCCTTGAACATCCCTTCGCGGTTAGTCTCGTTGAAGTCTGCCCAGAAGGCGGGGACACCGCTGAGGGAGGCGGTGAAACCGTCACCGCTGATGGAGGAAACATCGTCCTTTATGCGCTCCGCGGCTCGCACCGCCTCGGTCGGGTTGACAAGCGCGCCGGCCTGGACGACGGCCGTGTGCCCGTCCTCGCTCAGCATTGGCGGGGCGGCAGGGCCGAACGCACCCTCGGCCGCCAGCACAGCGGTCGTTGCGTCGATCTTCGCCTGGAAGGCGGCGTCGGTGGCCACCGCGGAATCGCTGTGAAGCACAACCACCGCCGACTGAGATGACATCCCGCCGAACTGATCGTCGATGATCTCGCGAGCGCGAAGGGATTCGCTGCCATCGACCTCCCACATGGCTCCTGAAAGGGCGTGCTCCGCGTTGGGAGCGAACACCCCCAGCGAGACGGTGAGCACGGC
>DASSZB010000360.1:0-3040 GCA_035702935.1 Dehalococcoidia bacterium | reverse complement strand
CTCGATGCAGATTGGGGACGGGCTGGCGCCCGCCTCACACAACTTCGGGTGCGGGGGGCACGGCGGGCGGCATTAAAAGCGGAGGAGAAGCGCTCCCTAATACGATGCCGGTGCGTGAGCGTCGAGGAATTCCAGCACGAGCCGGTTGAACTCGTCCGGGTGCTCCATGTTGGGAACATGGGCAGCATTGGCGATGATGGCCTTGCGGGCACCCGGCACACGGGCCGCGATGATGCCGGTGATCTCGATGATGGCCGGGACGTCCTGGTCACCGACAACCGCCAGCGTTGGGGCGCGGATCTCGTCAAGACGCTCGATGGCAAGTGGTTCCAGCGACAACGCTTCCCCGGCCGGGTCACCCTTCTCGAATATCGCGCGCTGCATCTGCCGCACTCTCTCGCGGACGGCCGGGTCCACGTCGCCGGGACCGCGCCCGGGGCCATCCACCCAGAGTTCCACGTTTAACTCCACCGCGCGGTCAAGATCGCCGGCCTCGATGGCGGCCTTCTCTTCGGCGCCGAACCGCGCGAGGGACTCATCGCCGGACCAATCATAGCCATCGAGGCCTGCGGCGACAGGGACCAGGGCCCACAGCCCGCCTGGGTGGGCAATCGCGAAATCGACAGCGATGCCGCCGGAGACGGAGACGCCCACCAGGGCAGGCTTCTCGATTTCCAGATGTTCAAGCAGCAATCGAAGGTCATCATGAGGCATGAAATCTGCCTCAGGCATCGAAGATCGGCCGAATCCTCTCAGGTCGTAACGGACGATGCGATAGTGCCCCGAGAAGGGACCGACCTGGGCGTCCCACATCGTGTGGTCGGCGATGCCCGCGTGCATGAGGATAACGGCTGGTCCCGCCCCACTCTCCTGGTAGTAGAGCCGGCCGCCTGGTACAGGAACGTAACCCTCGCGCATCAGTCGTCCCGCAGCGTGTAGTTGCTGTCCTCCATTATCTCGATCTCGTACTCTTCCACGACGCCGTTTTCGTCACAGTCCTCGACCAGGAGGTCATACAGACCGCCGGGCAAGTCGAACTTCTTCTTTTCATCTGGGGCGATTGCCTCGTCGATGTCGAGATGGTCGAATCCCCAGTTCTGGGCACCGGACGGCGAGATGTAGACGTAGCAGACCGGCGTGCTAGAGATGTTCTCGACGGTGAACTCAACGGAGGGATGGTCACCGCCCACGAAGACGGCGCGAGAACCCTGCGGCTCGTCTTCAACCGAGATGATGAGCTCGTACAGGCCGTCTTCGAGGCCCTGCTCGTCCAGGATGCAGGCCCACCAGCTGCCTTTTTCGCCGCCCACCCAGGTTTCACCAATGATGCTACCGTCCTCGCTGAGCTGGCCGTCCACGAACCAGAGCGCCTCCCAGGACATGCCGTCATCCATCCCTTCGTAGTCCCAGAAACCGCAGACCTCGCTGACGCCCGTGGGCATGGCGTCGAGCTCTTCCGTGGGCTGGTCATCCTCCGTGACGCCGTCGGAGAAAACCATGTTGCTGATGAACACGTCGCCCGTGTCGAAGCCCCCAGCGGGCTCGACGTCCGTTTCGATGGGCGAAACGTACTCCGCGCCGGAGATCGCCGCATCGACAAGCGAAGCGGCGAGATTCACGGGGCGGAGGCCATTAATGAAGCCACCGACGGGGACGCAGGTATCGTCTTCGTCTGTGTTGCCGTCGCGGTTTGTATCGGCGATATAGCGGCAGTCGACGGTTTCCCCGTCCGCGCCGGATCCAGCGATTGTGGGCACGCCGATAAGCCTGCCGGCGGCATCCACGGCCAGGCCGCCACTGTTGCCACCGGTGATCGTCGCATCGGTCTTTATCCAGGCGCGGCCGTCTACGCTGCGCTCAGAAGTGAAGCCGCTGATGACGCCATTTGTGAAAGTGATCGTGTCGCCGCCAATGCCCGGATAACCAAGGACGCGGATGTTGTCGCCGATCTCTACAGTCTCCGAATCGCCCAGGGGCACGAACGGGAATTCCGCGGTTACCTCGTTCCCATCCAGATCGGACACCACCCGAATTACGGCCAGGTCGAGGGCGTAGTCGACGGCAGTGATCTCTGCCAGGTAGTTGAGATCAGGCGGTTGATCGGTCTTTACGGTCGTGGCCACGGCGAGATCAGCGTACTCGTCTCCGCGATCGTCGACGACGTGGGCGTTGGTGAGGATGAGACCGTCCTCCGAGATGAACGTGCCAGAACCCGTCCAGACCATGTCGCCGGAGGCGTCGAGGGCCTGTATCTGGACCACGGCTCGCGCCAGGTCTGCCACTGCCGGCGGAGATGTCACAGGGGAAGCGGTATTCGACTTGTCGCCGTCTGAATCGCCGCCGCAGGCAGCTAACCAGATCGCAATCAGTGACACGGGAATCAGCAGGGAGCGCATGTACTCCACCTCGATGGTATCGCCGTACAATTGAGCCCAGTCTATTTCAATTGAACCGCCCCGACAAAATTGGGGGGCTCGGTTGACGAGAGGAAGGAACGTTCATGGCTTCTCGTTGGGATACTATCGACTCCGGAGACGGCGCGATGCGCTGTTACGTCAGCGTTCCGCCCGGCCCCGGACCCGGTCCAGCGGTGATCGTAATCCAGCACGCCGGCGGCGTGGACGAGTTCGTCCGTTCGATGTCGGACCGGCTGGCGGAGGCGGGTTTCGTGGCTGTGGCCCCCGACCTCTATCACCGCGACGACCAGAACAGCAGCGATGACGCCATGACGCGGATGGGTCGCCTGCGGGACACCCGCATCACACGCGACGTAAACGCGGCGGCGGAGCATGCCGCCGGCCTGCCCGAGGTCCAGCGTGACCGCATCGGTATCACGGGGTTCTGCATGGGCGGACGCGTGACGTACCTGATGGCGGGCGCGAATCCGACATTCAAGGCCGCAGTGGTCTTCTACGGCGGCAACATCATGGTCCCCTGGGGCGAGGGCTCAGCACCGTTCGAGATGTCGGACCAAATCGTCTGCCCCGTCCTGGGATTGTTCGGCGAGGACGATCCAAACCCGAACCCTGAGGACGTGGCG
>DASSZB010000254.1:0-9797 GCA_035702935.1 Dehalococcoidia bacterium | reverse complement strand
TCCGTGCTGCGACCGATTTCAAGTGATGCGAATCACACTCGCCTTCAGTCTATGCCGGCTCCGCTTTCCTGGCTGCGAAGGTCACACCGCGGGTGTCGAACTCAGCGGCGTCTGATTCATGCCTGGAGCCGGAGAAGACGTCGACCTGCCTGCCCCAGCGGACATCGGTGAAGCCGCTGCGCTCCAGGACCCAGTTCCACTCTGCTTCCAGCAGAGCACCGGCGATTCAGCCACTCCAGAGGTCGATGTCGTCCTTGACGGACTGGGGGACCTCCTTGTGCACGACGATATCGCCGATCTGCAGGCGGCCGCCGGGTTTGAGGACACGGGATACTTCCGCCATAACGGCCATCTTGTCGGGACAGAGGTTGATCACGCCGTTGCTGATGACGACGTCGATCGAAGCGTCGTCCGCTGGGAGCGACTCCGCCAGCCCTCCGCGAAAGTCGATGTTCGTGAAGCCGGCGGCGGCTGCCGCCCTGGAAGCCTTTTCCAGCATGGCCGGGGTCATGTCTACGGAGATGATCCTGCCGGATGGTCCGACCTGCGTCGCCGCAATCAGGGAATCAAACCCCGCGCCACAGCCGACATCGAGCACGGTTTCCCCGGCGCGGAGCACGTCCATGGAGAACGGATTGCCCGTTCCGGCAAAGGACTCGACGGCAGAGGCGGGGAGCCGGTCGATCATGTCCGGCGTGTAGCCGAGCATGAGAGCGAGCGGTCGGCCGGTGTGAAAGTGAAAGCCCTTCTCCGGTGACTTCGCCACTTCGGTGTACTTGTCCTGGATCTGGCAGCGGAGGTCTTCGACATCCACTGCGGCGGGCAAAACTTCAGAAACCATCTCCGCCTCTTTCCATTCGTTACTATGACTTAGTTCCGCTGGTCACGACCTTACGTCCCTCCGCCAGCCACTCGGGCCAACCCCCTTTGAGGCGGGCCGCCGGGATGCCATGCTCTCTCAGGAGGGTCACCGCTTCGTCGGCAAAGAGGCAGTACTCGCCGCGGCAGTAGGCGATCACGGGCCTATCGCGGGGGATCTCGTGCAGACGTTCGGGCAGTTCCTCGATGGGCATGCGGACCGCGCCGGGCAGGTGGCCGGCGTCATATTCGACTGACGGACGCACATCGATGACGTAGATTCCGTTGCGGGCGAGCTTTCCTTCCAGTTCCTCGCGGCTCACGGCGGCTTCGTTGCGGTCGCCCATGAACTCGCTGGTGATCTGGCCAACCTCGGCCAGGCGGGTCTCGGCAACGTCGCGGACGGCCAGCCACATGGAGAGGACCGTCGGGTCCGCCAGGCGGTAGATCACTTTCGTGCCTGCGCGATCGGATTCCACCAGCCGCGCCGAGCGCAGGACCTGCAGGTGCTGCGAGATGTTGGCAACGGATTGTTCAGTCTCGGCAGCGAGCGCCTCGACGTGACGGGGCGCCTGGGCCAGCAGATCCAGCAATTCGAGGCGCTTTTCGCTGGCAAGGGCCTGGCCGATGCGGGCGAACTGGTGGTAGACGCGGTCTTTGAATGGCCGGTGACTCATGGCGGGCAGTATGGCACTACCGGAAATTCTTGTCAAGTCCTCAATTGAGTGCTTGACAAATTCTTTCGCGCGTGGCAGAATCGGCCCTAACATTCTTCAAGTAATTACTTGAGGAGATTTGGAGCCGAGGTCTTCTGCCCTGGAAAGGATCACCCAATGTTGAATGCCACAGCACGCGAGCGCCTGCAGACGCAGGGCTATGTTGATATTGATGACGCTACGCTGGCCGAAGTAGAGCCGTGGCTTCGCTGGAGTCCCTCTATCTGTACCGCGATCGTTATCGTGGGGACGGTTCTAGCGTCCGAGTGGGTGTTATGGGCGCTTGTGCCCTTCGCCGTGCTCGGCGCGCTGACGTCCCGGCATCCGTTCGATTATGTTTACAACCTGGGCGTGCGCCGGCTCACGGGGACACTACCGCTGCCCGAACACAGGGCGCCGCGCCGCTTTGCCTGCGGTATGGCGGCCGCCTGGATCACGGTGACGGGGACGGCGTTCGCCACCGGAGCGCCGGCGGCGGGCTATATCCTGGGCGGCATCTTGGTCGCGGTGGCAACACTGGTGAGCGTCACGCATTTCTGTATTCCCTCAACGATCTATGGTCTGCTGTTCGGGAAGCCCGTGAGCCGCAGGACAGAGACCGGATAGCTCCGTGAGGGAAGTGAGGGGAGACGGCGGGGGCGCCGGGACGGGCCGCCGGGTGATAGAACTTGGGCTTGCCGCGAACTGGCAGCAGTTTGCGCTGCTGGTTGCCGTCAACGCCTTTGTCGGCGGGATGGTGGGACTGGAGCGTTCGATATTGCCGGTGCTGGCGCACGAAGAGTTCGGTGTCGGTTCGGCCACGGCTGCGGTTTCGTTCGTGGCCACGTTCGGGCTGGCGAAGGCGCTGGCGAACCTGTTCGCAGGGCGGCTCTCGGAGCGGTTCAGCCGGAGGCGGGTGCTCATCGCCGGGTGGCTGTTCGGCATACCGGTACCGCTGCTGCTGATGTTCGCTCCTTCGTGGGGGTGGGTGATCGGCGCGAACGTCCTGCTGGGGCTGAACCAGGGACTGGCGTGGTCGATGACGGTGAACATGAAGATGGACCTGGCGGGACCGGAGCGCAGGGGGATGGCGCTGGGCATGAACGAGGCGGCGGGTTACTTCATGGTCGCGGTCGCCGCTTTTCTCTCCGGCGCCGTTGCCGAGCGGTACGGCCTGAGGCCGGAGCCGTTCTACCTGGGCGTCGCCTTCGCGGCCGGCGGGCTGGCGTTGAGCGCCCTCTTTGTGCGGGATACGGCGCCGTTCGTCCGGCTGGAGTCGGACAGGCACGCGGAATCGTCACACGGGTCGCTGCGTCGCGCGTTCGCCGAGGGTACGTGGAGACGGCGGCACCTGGCCGGTGTCAGCCAGGCGGGGTTTGTGAACAACCTCAACGATGCGCTGGCTTGGGGCATCTTCCCCCTCTTCTTCGTCCAGCAAGGCCTCTCGCTGGAGCGCGTGGGTATCCTGGCCGCGGCTTATCCGCTGGTGTGGTCGGTCCTGCAACTGGGGACCGGACCGGTCAGCGACGCTGCTGGGAGGAAGCCTCTGATTGTTGGGGGCCTGTTGCTACAAGCG
The DNA here is from genome assembly GCA_035702935.1 of Dehalococcoidia bacterium. GTDB lineage: Bacteria > Chloroflexota > Dehalococcoidia > SM23-28-2 > RBG-16-64-32 > DASSZB01. The sequence continues at coordinate 6,668 of DASSZB010000254.1, read as the reverse complement.
GGAGCGATCTTCATCGTCGCCGCTGTGGACCGCTTCGCGGCCTGGCTGGGGGCTGTACTAATGCTGGGCGTTGGGACGGCGATGGTCTATCCGGCGCTGCTGGCTGCCATCGGCGATGCCGTACACCCCGCGGAGAGGGCCACGGCGGTGGGCATCTACCGGTTCTGGCGTGACGGCGGGGCGGTCGGAGGCGCGCTGCTTGCGGGTGCCGTGGCGGATGCGTTCAGCCTGCGCGACGCGATCCTCGTCGTGGCAGCAGTGACCGCGGGATCGGGGCTCGTGGCATCGGTTACAGTGGAACGAAGGAAGGCTTCGCAACCACTGCCCGGCGAGCCGGCAGTGGAAACGATGAGGTGATGTAATGGAAATCGTACCTTTCGTGCACGAGGGGCTGGGGAACAGCTCTTATCTGGTCGGGCTGGGGAACGGGGACGCTGTCCTGGTCGATCCCGACCGCACCGCGGCACGCTACTTCGCGGCGGCCGATGAGCGGGGCTGGCGCATCACGGCGGCTTTCGAGACGCACATCCACGCAGACTTCGTGACCGGGGCGCCGGAGGTGATCGATGCCGTGAACGCGCCCGTGCACGTGTCACACGAGGCGCCGATGGCTTACCCGCACAAGGGGCTGAAGCACGGCGATACGCTGAGGCTGGACGGTGCGGAGGTGGATGTGATCGCGTCTCCGGGGCACACCCCGGAGCACGTGAGCTTTGTGCTGCGGACGGGAGAGGGGCCACCGGCGCTGTTCAGCGGAGGCGCGCTGACGGCAGGCGCAGCGGCGCGGACGGACCTCGTGGCGCCGGAGCTGACGGAGCCCCTGACGCGCGCCCAGTTTCGCACGATGCGCAACGCCTTCAACGGGCTGCCGGACGAGACTTTGCTGTTGCCGACGCACGGCGCTGGTTCGTTCTGCGCGGCGGGATCACCCGGCGAGCGCACGTCTACGCTCGGCCGCGAGCGAGAGTCGAACCCGCTGCTGCTGTACGAGGACGAGGACGAGTTCACGCGCTGGTTTCCGACAACGTTTCCGGCGGTGCCGGCGTACTTCACGCGCATGCGGGACGTGAACCAGGCCGGCCCGCGCCTGCGACGTGACATCAGGATGCCGCGGGCGCTTTCGCCGAAGCAGTTCCAGGAGGCCGCGAGGGACGCGCTGATCGTGGACGTCCGTCACGTTGATGAGTACACGCAGCGACACATTCCCGGTTCGCTGAGCGATGCGTTCCGCTCGTCATATGCGACGTGGCTGGGCTGGCTGGTGCCGCCGGGCACGCCGTTGCTGTTCGTACTGGGCTCGGCGCCGCTGGAGCGGGTGATCGATGAGTCGTTGCTCATCGGGCAGGAGCGGTTCGCGGGGTGGCTGGAGGGTGGAGTGGAGTCCTGGGCCAGGGCCGGGCTGCCCTTGAGGGCTCTTGCCCGCCCCGGTCCGGAAGTGGCTCGCGGGCTGATGTCCGAGGGCGCTACAGTGCTTGACGTGCGGGAACCGGACGAGTTCGCGGCCGGCCACATAGCGGCGGCGCTGCACATACCGCTGGGGCGGTTGCAGGAAGAGCTGGCGCGGGTGCCCCGGGGCCGCCCGGTGCTCACTTACTGCGCGATGGGCGAGCGGTCGACGACCGCTTCGTCGATCCTGGAACGGAGCGGATTCGAGGACGTGCGGAACCTGGAAGGTGGTATCGGGGCGTGGCGGGCGGCAGGGGAGAGGATGGCGCTGTAGGCCGCCGCCAAGACGCCCCCTTCCGTTTTATCCTGCTATGGTTTGATGTTCTGGTTCACCCGGAACAGGTTCGCCGGATCGTATCTACGCTTGGTTTCCTTTAGCCGCGGGTAGTTGTCGCGGTAGCTGGCGGCGATGCGGTCCTCTCCTTCGTCCATCATGAAGTTAACGTACGCCCCGCCGGCCGCGTGGGGGTGCAGGGCATTCCAGTAGTCTGCCACCCATTTCTTGTGCCTTTCTTCGATGGAGGCATCCCACTCCTGGGCGTGTATCACGTGCGAGAATTTGGCGTCCCGGTAGCTCCAGGCGGTGGCGTCCTTCGGGACGCGGGCGGCGGCGCCGCTGGTAGCGAAGATGTGAACGCCGGAGAAGATATTCGGCGTCCCCGGCCCGAACTTCGCGTGTCCTTCAATGATGGGTGCGGTGAGGTCGGAAACGAAGTCGGCCTTCCAGTAGTTGAACTGGCCCGGGGGAGCGATGGGGTCGAAGATGCTCTGCAAGGCAGGGAACGGCATCGGTCCCAGGTGCTTGAAGGCGGGCGGCCCGAACTCGGCTAGTGGTCGTACGGCCATCTCGCCCTGGTCAATCGGCCCCGTGTAGCAGAGGACCGCCGCGCACATATTCTTGTTGTGCAGTTCCTCTGGGAACGGATCGCCGGGCGGCACGACGAGGAAAGCGAAGATGCCGTTCAGCTCGTCCGGGGCATTGTCGATGAACTCGGCGTAGAACTTCATGACCTCGGCGGTCTTCTCGAGAGGCCAGACGATGGGGCCGGCGTAGACAGCCGGCAGCTCGTGCAGGCGGAGTTCGAACGAGGTGACGACCCCGAAGTTGCCACCGCCGCCGCGCAGGGCCCAGTAGAGGTCAGGGTTCTCGTTCTCGTTCGCGACGACGGACGTGCCGTCGGCGAGAACCACATCGGCCGATACTATGTTGTCGACCACCAGCCCGAAGGGCCGGGTGAGGTGGCCGATGCCGCCGCCGAGGCCGAGGCCGCCGATCCCCGTGGTGGAGACCACCCCGCCGGGCGTGTGCAGGCCGAACGGCTCGGTGGCGTGGTTGACGTCGCCCCAGGTGCAGCCGCCCTGGGCGGTAACCGTCCGCTTCTGAGGATCTACGCGGGTGCCCTTCATGCGCTTGAGGTCGATGACGATGCCGCCGTCGTTCGTGCCGAACCCGGGCACACTGTGGCCGCCGCCGCGGACCGACAGGATCAGGCCTTCTTCCCGCGCGAAGTTGACGGCGGCGATGACATCTGCTGTGTCCACCGGGCGGACGATGAACCGGGGCCGGCGGTCGATCATGGCGTTGTGGACGGCTCGGGCCGAATCGTATTCCGGGTCTCCCGCCTGGATGAAGTCGCCGCGCAGGCCCGCGGCGAGCGTTTCTGTGCTTTGAGCCAGGGTCATTTCAGTTCTCCTTCCGTATAGAGCCGGGGGCCAGACGTCCGCCGGGTCTCCCGTACGGGACATCCGGCGAATCGCCTGACGGCAACGAGCTTAGCCCGAGCTTCGCGGCGATACTTCCGTTGAACTACCCATTTTCGGGCGACGTGAGCTGGCGGGAACTACGCAGTGCCAGGTGGGCGGAGACAAGGCCGCGGTCCAGGGCGTAGGCGGCCGCCTGGACCCGGCTGCCGATGTTGAGCTTGGCGTAGATGTTGCTGATGTGCCGCTCGACGGTGCGGACGCTGAGCTGAAGCTCGTGGCCGATCGCCCGGCTGGTCAGCCCGGCGGCGATGAGCGCCAGGACCTCGGTTTCCCGGGGGGTCAGGTAGTCAACACAGGGCACTGCAGGGGCTTCGAGACTTGAGGGAGATGATGGGACACCAAGGAAACGGTGGATCTCGCGGACCAGGATGCTGGATATGATCCAGGGGATGGCGGTGGAGCCCTCGTAGGGGTCAAACGTGGCATTGGGAAGCCGGCTGGCCAGGTCTCGCCCGAGGTCGAACGGCACGAGCGGATCCCCGCGGGCGTGGAGGACGAGGGCAGGCGCGATGATACGCGGGATGATCTCGCTGACGTCGGCCTCGTAGTAGGTACGGAGGACCTCGGCTTGCACGTAATGGGAGGCGGCCTCTTCATTGATCTCGCGCACGTCGCGCTGCGCCGCGACATCCACGTCGCTGCTGTCCAGCAGCTGCGACGTCGGGTAGCCGAAATTGGCGACGTAATCGATGAGGGCGCGACGCCTCTCCGGCGGCGCGATGTCGGCGCCGCGGATGTATCCGGAGTTGAGGACCAGGTGGCTAACGCGGTCGGGCTGGTCGGCGGCGTAGGTCATGCAGATGGGTCCGGCAATGTCCCCCAGGCTCATGAGGGCAAACCGCTCCAGGCCCAGGTGGTCAACCACGGCATCCAGGTCGCGGGCCAGCGATTCCTGCGACAGGTCGGTCACATCGCGGTCGGAAAGACCGGAGCCGCGCATGTCATAGCGGATCAGGGTGACGCCGGCGGCGAGGTCCTCCAGGAAGCGGCGGACGAACGGCTTCTGCCACTCCAGCTCCAGGTGGACAGGCCAGCCGGCCACATAGACCAGCGGATAGCCGCTGCCCAGGGTGGCGTAAGCGATGCGCACGCCATCCGAAGCCGTGCAGAATCGGATCTCCTGTTCGGGCATGCCGGGAATGCACCTCGAAGGCGCCGTAAGTCTAACGCCAGGCGTTCCCGTTTACAAGACTGCCCGGGAGGGCAGCGGGCATGGGCGGACTGCTCGCCTAGGCCGGGACCAGCGAGCCGTTCGGCTGTATGACGTACGGGACCGCTCCCGCGGAGAGGTCCTCGGGAAGCTCGCCGTCAATCTGGATGACGGCGCCTTCAGGCAGGTCCCAGCTCTCCTTCGCGGCCCGGCGGAGCGCCGCCCGGCTCTCAAGGCCGAGGCCGGTGTAGGTCGGTTCGAGCACGTCTTTGATCACGGAGCGTGCGGAATCGATGCCGGTGGAAAGAACGGCGTCGAGGAAGGCCTCGGCGTTGGGGAGCTTGACCATGGGCATGCGGTACTTCTCATAGACGTCCCACATGGCCTGGAGCGCCTTATCCGGCCAGAACTTCAGATAGACGCGGGTGATCTTGCGGAAGACGGCTTCGTGGAAACCTTCGTCGGTGGCCAGCGCCTGGCAGACGCCTGCGATGGCGGGGTAAACGGGTTTCCCGTCCCTGCCAGCGGGTGAGCCGTATTCTTCCCAGATGCGCTTCTGCATCGCCTGGTAATTGCGCTTGGTCTGGCGCTCCTGGGCGATGGCGTAGGCGGCGCCACGCTCGGGCGTGGCCTCGCACCCGGTCTGGCGCTCGAACGTCCAGACGTCCTGGGACGCCTCGTAGAGGTACTCGTCGAGTTCGTTCTGGGTGTAGAGGCCGGAGTCGACGAGGCAGTGCCAGAGAGCCTTGCTGTGGCGAGTCTCGTCGAAGACCCACTGCGTGTAGATCTGGCGTGTGGCCTTGCTATCGCCGGAGGCCGTGATGGCGTGGAGGGCATAGTCTTCGATGAACGACTCAACGCCGAAGTCACCGAGGAGGATCTCTCGGGATTCAGGGCTGAGCCTCGGGCCGTACTCCCGCATCTGGGCGCGCTGTGGCAGGTGCTTGGCGATCCAGCGCGGTCCCTTCGCGAAGTAATGCTCGTAAATCTCGGCGACGGCCTTCTGGATGGCCGTGTAGCGACCCTCGAGGGTCCAGGGGCTGGACATTACGTGAACCATGAGCCTCCATAGCGGGGCGCCCCTCGCGGATCCCCGAGGACTGAATTGCTATCTCTCTCGCTCGCTTGCGGCGCCGGGCAGCCGCATCCGTCTTTTGTAGAACGACGGAAGATGCTAAACGGTGTGCACGCCTCAAACATTATAGACCGTGGCGCAGCGGCAGAGAGCCGATGCACAGATCAGCCGTCCTGCGCAGCCCCCTGTCGCGGCGCGTCCGCGGGGCGGGGGACACGATAGGTGCTGGGGTACGAGCGTTGAAAGCCGTTTGTGAAATCCCGGACCTCGCCGCACGCCTTGCACACGCCCGCGCTGGAGGGGCCGTCCTGCTTGCCGATCAGCCAGTGGTGCGTGTGCAAGTCCGGCTCGGAGTCTTCGGCAGCAGCGCCGGTCTCGCCGACGTTGCCTACCACCTGCCGCCGCCGGAACCGCGCGATCCCGAGCCGCCGGGGCGGCCGGAAGGACGCGATTCTTCCACGCGAATGGTGCGGCCGCCGAGGCTCTTTCCGTTCAGATCGGAGACTGCCTGGCGGGTTTCGGCGTCGGTAGACATCTCGACGAAGCCGAAGCCCTTGGAACGTCCGGAATCGCGGTCGGTGACGACGGACGCCGATTGGACGGTACCAACCTGCTCGAAGAACGTCCTGAGCTCAGAGTCTATGGTGTCGTAGGACAGCCCGCCTACGTAAAGTTTGCCAGCCATGGGTTCCTCCTTCGTTGCCGGCCGGTTCGGGGCCGGATTGGGCGTGGTGGTTATCGATTTGTCGTCAGGTCAGACTGGGAGTTCGGTTGGAACGATGGGCACGAATGCCAGGGCGAGGCGCGGGACGCTCAAGGCACGGACGGGGTCGCGGCCGGAACGGCGGCGGGTCGTTTCCCGGGAGCGAAGACAGGTACGGCACCGGACAGGCTGGGTGTATCCCAGTTCGCCGGACAGGCCCTGGTCTTCAGCGCTGAATGTAAAAGGGCGAGCGCAGTCAGAACAGGAGAGGATTTTGTCGAGATAGCTCATGGGTGAACTCCTTATCTTCCACGAACGGGAAGCAGGTTTGGGTCACCACGAGCAGAAGATCGCCAGGCTAAAGCCGGCGGGGGCCGAAACTTGCGTCTGTTGCAGTATAGCACGGTGTCCCGCGGAGCCGAGTTGGTCCAGCCGCCAGATCCCGCACGCACGGGCCCCAGGATGGTCCGGTAGGGTGACGTAGGGGTTGAGCAACTGCCTCAGGTCACTCCGGTTCGGGATGTTATTCC
>DASSZB010000213.1:0-2361 GCA_035702935.1 Dehalococcoidia bacterium | reverse complement strand
GTAGTAGCCCAGCGGTATCCGGCCCTTCCGCGCCAGCCAGCCAACGCGGCCGATCCCCGGGGGCAGCGGGTTCATGTCTTCGTCCAGCACCAGGCTGGTGCCATCGGCGCGGAACCGCGGTCCCGCCTGGCCCTCCACGGGGGGCACGCCGGCCCCGGCATTTCCGCCTTCGGATCCGCCGAAGTTGTCCATCAGGACGATCCCCGGCAAGTTGGCCCGGAGCTGGTCCTTTACTCCCTCGGTGAACATCGCGCCGCCGGAGCCAATGACCCGCAGCGATGACAGGTCGTACGAAACTCCGGGCTCCGCCAGCGCCTCAGCGAGCGGCCGGGCCATGGCGTCACCCACGATGGCGATGGAATTGACCTTCTCTTCAGCGATGAGCCGCCATACCAGGTGAGGGTCGAAGCGCTTGCCCGGCGCCAGCACAACCTTGCCACCCTGGTAGAGACCGATCAGCGCGGCCCACTGCGCCGCACCGTGCATCAGGGGTGCCGCGGGAAGCATGCAGAGCGCTCCCCGGCCGCGGGCGTTCTCCGCCACATCCTCAGGTTTCTCCGGCGGCGCGCCGTACGGATTGCCGCCCATGAGGGCCGTGAAAAACAGGTCCTCCTGCCGCCACATCACGCCCTTGGGCATCCCCGTCGTGCCGCCCGTGTACAGAATGTACAGGTCGTCCCCGGAGCGCTGTCCGAAATGCCGCTCTGCAGAAGCCGATGCCACGGCCTCCTCGTAGGGCACAGAGCCCAGTGTCGACGTGTCGGCACCCGAGTCATCCTCAACCACGACAAAGTGCTTGAGTAGTGGCATCTCGGACGCGGCGACCTCGATCCGCGGCGCAAACTCACGGTGGTGGACCAGCGCCTTCAGGTCTGCGTTATCGAAGATGTACCGCAACTCTTCTTCGACGTACCGGTAGTTGATGTTGATGGCGATTGCCCGCAGCTTGTAGGCGGCGAGCGACGCCTCCATGTACTCGGTGCCGTTGTACAGGTATACGCCGATGTGATCGCCGGCGCCGATGCCATTCGCGGACAGGTGGTTGGCCAGCCGCGTCGCCCGTTCGTCGAGATCCCGGTATGCCAAGCGTCTCTCTCCGCAAACGAGCGCTTCTCTCTCCGGCACGGCGTCGGCCACCGCTTCTAAGAGATCGGCGAGGTTGAACTGCATGTCAATACTCCTAGGGCCGCTCGCTGCCGACGATCCACATCGAAAAGAACTGTGACCCGCCGCCGTAAGCGTGCCCGAGCGCCACCCGCGCATCCTCCACCTGGTGCTCGCCGGCCAGCCCCCTCACCTGCTGCGCCGCCTCCGCGAATCGCAACATTCCCGAGGCGCCGATGGGATTCGTAGACAGCACGCCCCCGGACGGATTGACCGGCAGGTCACCATCGAACGCAGTGATCCCATCCGCGGTCATCCTCCAGCCTTCGTTGGTCTGAGCGAAGCCAAGGTTCTCCATCCACATCGGCTCGTACCAGCTGAAAGGCACGTAGACCTCGGCGACATCGATTTCCGCGCGGGGACGGGTGATCCCCGCCTGCGCGTAGACGTCGGCGGCGCACTCCCGGCCCGCCCGCGGATTCACCTGATCGCGTCCGTAGGCTATGACCGGTTCGCTCCGCATCGCCGTACCCAGCACCCACGCGGGTGCCTTTGGCGCATTCCTGGCGTTCTTCTCATCCGCCAACACCATGGCACAGGCGCCATCCGAGGACGGGCATGTCTCCAGGTAGCGGATGGGATCCCACAGCATCGGCGATGCTGCGACCATCTCCATGCTTATGCCTTCGAGTTGCAGGTGGGCATACGGGTTGCGCAGCGCGTTAAGCCGGTCCTTCACCGCCACCATCATTCCCACCTTAGAGTCTGCGCCCGCGCGCTTGATGTAGGCCCGGATGTGAGGGGCGAAGTACCCGCCGGCGCCCGCTACCACGGGCGGCTGGAACGGCATTCGCGGCGACAGCGCCCACATCGTGTCCCCTTCAGACTGCTTCTCAAAGGCTACCGTCAATACTTTCTGGTGAACCCCCGCGTGCACGAGGTGCGACGCGACGACGGCTGTTGACCCGCCAACACTTCCGGCCGTGTGCACACGCATCATCGGCTTGCCGGTCGCGCCCAGGGCGTCCGCCAGGTGAAGCTCCGGCATCATGACGCCCTCAAACATGTCGGGTGCCTTGCCGATCACAACGGCATCGACGTCACTCCAAGTCAGCTCTGCGTCTTCCAGTGCCCGCACGGCCGCCTCGCGCACCAGTCCGGCGATGGAGACATCGCCGCGCTTCGCGCCCTGCTTCGTCTGCCCCACGCCCACAACGGCGCACCACTCCGCCACTAGCGCCCCTCCATCACGCAGAC
>DASSZB010000151.1:0-6737 GCA_035702935.1 Dehalococcoidia bacterium | reverse complement strand
CACGCCCATCGTTAGGTACATCCCGGTTTCCCACGCCGTGTAGGCCAGACCGGCCTCCAGCAGCGACGTCTCCACATGCTGGCCCTCGCCGGTCTTCTGGCGGTGCGCGTACGCTGCCAGGATGCCCAGCGCGCCGAACGTCCCGGCGTTGAGGTCCGTGACCGGCACCGCGGTGGAAGACGGCTCCTCCCCGGGATGGCCGACGAAACTCATGATCCCGCCCATCGCCTGCGCCACCAGGTCCAGCCCGCCCCGCTCCCGGTAGGGCCCGTCCTGTCCGAACCCGGAGATCGAACAGTAAATGATCGCCGGGTTGATAGCCCGCAGGTCCTCGTAGCCCAGGCCCATTCCTGCCAGCGCGCCTGGGCGGAAGTTCTCCACCCATACGTCGGCGTCCGCCGCCAGCCGCTTCAGGACCGCGACTCCTTCTACACGGGACATATCGACGGCGATCGCGCGCTTGTTGCGGTTGATGAAGTCATACGGCCGGAAAGCGCCGAGGCCCCCTCGGGTTACCTCGCCACGTGGGGGCTCGATCTTGATCACGTCGGCGCCGAGGTCCGCCAGAATCAGCGAGCACCAGGAGCCCGCTATCACGTGCGTGCAGTCCAGGACCCGCAGTCCGGCCAGCGGCCCGCGGAAGGAACTCGGTTCGGCGTCCGGCGTCATGGCCGTCTTACCAGCGCGCCTCGTGCTCCTCGATCCAGCCGAAGAGGTCCCGCACCTCCACCACATCTCCGCCATCCGGGGTGATCCGCCCGGTGTAGCACCCGAACATCTGGTGCGCGTTCGTGAAGAAGGAGTCCCGTCGGCCGCTCTCCGAGGCACGCTCGAACTCGGGCTCGAACGCCAGGTCGAGGCGGTTCGTCACCGCCGTGCGCACGCGCCAGGGCTTCATCATGGCCCCCCGGTCGTACTCGAAGACCAGGTCCTCGCTGATCTTCGTCAGGAGGCCGTCCACGCAGATCCCGTTTTCCGTCATCCCGGTGCCGTCCGTCCACTGTCCGCCCAGGTTCAGCCCGACTGTCCTGCCGCCCTGCACCCCCGACGCCGAGCCCCAGTTCCAGACCGTATACTTCGGCCACACGCCGCGCCCGTAGTCAAGGCACCCGAAGGCAGGCGCCGCCAGCTCCAGAAGCTCGTCACCCAGCAGCACGTAGCCGGACGCCGGCAGCGTGTTCTGCTTGGACGTGTACTGGAACTGCACATCGCTCCAGGGAATGACCACGTTCAGCGTCTCGTGCCCTTCCGGCCGCTGGACGACGATGTCTGCCTCCACCCGCATTCCCCCGAAGTCCCCGGCCTCGACCCTGATCCGCGTCCCTGTACCCTCATCCGTGAGCGCCACGCGCATCGCCGGCTGATCGACCACCATATCGCCCGCCACTATCTCCGGAATGGTGATGGTTCCCGGTGGCTGGAGGACCGCCTTGTCGATGTGCCGGTGTGTGCGGCGGTCGAAGAGGTACGCCCCGCCGAGCTGCAGCCTGTCTATGTCCGCGATCGTTGCCGAGAACAGGAGGTCGTTGCTGGTGACCGCCCAGTAGTTCCACTTCTTCTTCCGCGCCAGTGTGGGTGGCAGGTTGCACCGGTGAAGCGGGTGGCGCGACCAGCCCACGGCATCCTGGTTGAGTAGCCCGTCCTCTCCGCAGAGGGACACCGGGGCGACTAGCTCCGGCTCGTCGTGGATAAGTGATGTCGTCATGCCCAGAAGAATACCCTGTCGCTGCGATACCGAGTATCCCCTCTGGCCCCGTTTCATTTTCATAACAGCGGTGGGGCTGTACCAGCCCAGCCCTTGACAGGCGCCGGCCAGGGTGGTACTTTACCAACTGGTTAAATAAGCCATGGTAACGGCAACCGCTTCAGACCCGATCAGCACCACCTTCTCAGCCCTTGCGGACCCCACGCGCCGCGCCATCCTGGCCCGCCTCGCCGCCGGTGAGGCCTCGGTCACGGAGATCGCAGCCCCGTTCGAGATGACGCTGCCTGCCGTCTCCAAGCACCTCAAGGTGCTGGAGCGCGCCGGCCTCATCGCCCGCGGCCGGGAGGCCCAGTGGCGCCCCTGCCGGTTGCAGGCCGGCCCGCTAAAGGACGCCGACGACTGGCTGGAAACCTATCGCCGCTTCTGGGAGGAGAGGTTCGACCGCCTGGACGACTACCTGCGCGAATTACAGCAGAAGGAAGAGAACAACAAACCCGGCAGGCCTCAACGGAAGGAGAAGCAAAATGGTAGAGGCAACTAGCAACAGGTTGAGCGTCACGCTTCCCTCGGACAGGGAGATCATGATGACGCGTATCTTCAACGCCCCGCGTGATCTCGTGTGGAAAGCGCACACGGACCCGGAAATGATCGCTCGGTGGTGGGGTCGCGGCAACAAGCTGGTGATCGAGCGCTTTGAGGTGGAGCGTGGCGGCCACTGGCGCTTCGTCGAGCACTCCCAGGAGGGAGTCGATGGCTTTGAGGGTCGCTTCCGCGAGGTGACGCCCCCGGAGCGCCTGGTCCAGACCTTCGAGTGGGACGGCATGCCCGGCTACGTGGCGATCAACTCAGCGACGTTCGAGGACCTCGGTGACGGCCGCACGAAGGTCGTTACTGTTGCCCTGTTCCACACCACCGAAGAGCGTGACGGCATGGTTGGCTCCGGCATGGAGGTGGGCCTCGGTGAGAGCTACGCCGCGCTCGACAGGCTGCTCGAGACGTTGAAATAGCGCCGTATGTCGCAGCGACTTTCGTGATCAAGGACCAGATATCCCAATGAGGAAACTCGTAGAAACGACCTTCGTGACGCTGGACGGCGTCATCGGCGACACCACCCCATCGACTGCCCCCCAGGCCAACCCCGGGAGGTGGGGTGCGCCGTTCTGGGATGACGAGCACGCTGCCTACGCTCAGAAGCTTCTCTTCGCGTCGGACGCGCTCCTGCTCGGGCGCGCGACCTACGAAGGGTTCGCCCAGGCCTGGCCGCCCCGCAAAGGCGACAAGTTTTCCGACCAGATCAACAGCATGCCCAAGTTCGTCGCCTCCCGGACCCTGCAGGACGCCACCTGGAACGCCACGATAATCAGGGGCGATGTCGCCGCCGAAGTCTCCCGGCTCAAGGACCAGCCCGGCCGGGACATCCTCAAGTACGGCACCGGCGAACTCGACCGGACGTTGATGGAGAACAACCTCGTTGACGAGTTCCACTTCTGGCTATTCCCCCTGACTCTTGGAGCGGGCCGGCGCCTGTTCGACCAGGTGGAGCCGGCCAATCTAAAGCTTGTGGACATGACCCGGTTCAGCTCCGGGATCGTCGTCCTCGTCTACACACCCCGGTAGCCCCGCAAAACAAGGAAGGAGAATCCGTGCAGAAGATCACCACGTTCTTGACGTTCAACGACCAGGCTGAAGAGGCAGTCAACCTGTACACCTCGGTCTTCAAGAACTCGAAGGTTGTCAACATGAGTCGCTACGGTGAGGGTGGTCCCGGCCGGGCAGGTGACGTCATGGCCGCATCCTTCGAGCTCGAGGGACAGGAGTTCATAGCCCTGAACGGCGGGCCATCATTCAGCTTCGCCGAGGGCATCTCGCTCCTCGTCAACTGCGACACCCAGGACGAAATCGATTCACTCTGGGAGAACCTCTCCGAAGGCGGCGAGCAGCAACCCTGCGGCTGGCTCAAGGACAGGTTCGGCGTGTCATGGCAGATCGTGCCTCGCGTCCTCGGCGAGATGTTGAGCGACGAGGACCCGGAGAAATCGCAGCGCGTCATGAACGCCATGCTCCAGATGGGCAAGCTGGACATCGCCACCCTCAAGCAGGCCTACGAAAAGCAGGAAGCCGGCTCCGCCTCCGGCCGGGCGTGAGCACCAACTTTCGCGCATACAGGAAGGAGAAACACTATGGCTACAGCCAAGAGCCCAACTCTCACGATTACCCTCCCATCTGACCGGGAGATCGTCATGACCCGCGTCTTCGACGCCCCGCGCGAGCTCGTCTTCCAGGCGCACTCGAGCTGCGAGCACCTGGCGAACTGGTTTGGCCCGAGAAGGTACACGCTGGCCGTTTGCGACATGGACTTCCGCCCCGGCGGCAAGTACCGCTTCGTTCATTCCGGCGACGGCCAGGAGCATGGCTTCCGCGGCGAGTTCCGCGAGATCGTGGAGCCTGAGCGCATCGTCTGGACGTTCGAGTACGAAGGCATGCCCGGCCATATCTCGGTCGACACGCTGACGCTCGAAGACCTCGGTGGCGGCCGGACCATGCTCACCGCCCGCTCCCTCTTCGACTCCGTCGAGGATCGGGACGGCATGCTCCAGTCCGGCATGGAGGAAGGCGCCACCGAAAGCTGGGACCGCCTGGCCGAGCATCTGCAGGCGATGAATAGCGCTTCCCCATCTGCCCAGAGCGGTGCCCTCGTCATCGAGCGCATCTTCGACGCCCCCCGTGAACTCGTCTGGAAGGCGTGGACCGACCCCGAGCACGTCAAGCTCTGGTGGGGCCCGAAGGGCTTTACCGCGCCCGTCGTGCAGGCCGATTTCCGGGTCGGCGGTGCCTACCTCTACTGCATGCGCTCCTCCGAGGGCCAGGACTACTGGAGCACCGGCGTCTACCGCGACATCGTGCCCCAGGAGCGTTTCGTCGCCACTGACTCCTTTGCTGACGAGCATGGCAACGTCGTCCCCGCGAGCCACTACGGCATGCCGGCCGACTTTCCGCTGGAGATGCTCGTCACGGTCACCTTCGAGGATCTTGGGGACAAGACGAGAATGATCCTGCGGCATGAAGGCATGCCAGCCGACGAGATGGGCGAAATGGCCAGCCAGGGCTGGAACGAGTCCCTCGACAAGCTGGCCGAAGTCCTGGCGAACATTCAATAAGCAGAAGGAAGAATCGATGATCTCAGGGTCCGATCCACGGCCGAACACGCAGCCCGAAATCGTCATTGAGCGCGTTTTCGACGGCCCGCCCGCGCTCGTCTGGAAGACGTGGACGGACCCTGAGCACGTCATGCGCTGGTGGGGCCCGAAGGGCTTTACCTCGCCGGTGTGCAAGGCCGATTTTCGCGTCGGAGGCTCCTATCTCTACTGCATGCGGTCTCCTCAAGGCAAAGACTTCTGGACTACCGGCGTCTACCGCGAGATCGTCGAGCCTGTACGCATCGTCTACACCGATTGTTTTTCAGATGCGGACGGCAACCTCGTCCCGGCTTCGCGCTGGGGACTGGATGGTGACTGGCCGAACGAAACGCTGGTCACCGTAACCTTCCAAGAGCAAGACGGCAAGACCAGGATCACCCTTCGGCATGCCAACGTCCCCGCGGACCACATCACTGAATTTGACGCCGGCTGGAAGGAGTCGCTAGACAAGCTGGCCGAGGGCCTGGTGCGGCCCTGACTTATCGCTCTCGTGCCCGAGACCGCGCGAATTGATCTAACCGCCGGATTTCAGGTACAGCCAGACCCACTGGGCGCGTCCAGCGTCTCGGTCTGGGCGAGCGTCTAGAACGCCCCCTGCGCCTGCAGCCACTTCCAGAACTCGTCCGGCGCGGACATCGTGCTCAGCCGTCCCATTCGTACCAGCGCCCAGTCGTCGAACTCGTGCGATTCCTTTATCTCCCGCAGGGTCACCGGCCGTTTGGCGTGCTGCACGTACTGGAAGTCCGCCACCCACGACCGGTCGTCCTGGGCGTCCGGCCGCGGGTCTGACACCACCTTTGCCAGACCCACAACCGCCTTGTCGTCCTGCGAGTGGTAGATGATCACCGTGTCGCCCGGCTTCATCGTCCGGATCGCGGCCACCGCGGACGGATTCCGCACGCCGTCCCATTCCGTCGTCCCATCCCGCTTCAGGTCATCGATCGAATACGTCTCCGGGTCCGTCTTCGCAAGAAAGTACGCCATTCCCAGTCACCTCGCGTTCTAGATTGGCGCACACATTATCGCATCTCATCGCCAGGCAGAAGACTCGCAACAACGCAGGCCGCGCGGATTCCACGGTAGAATTCCTCCTATGAACGTCCACCTCGTCGATGGCACGTACGAGCTGTTCCGTTGCTTCTACGGAGCCCCCCGAGCGAAATCTCCGGCCGGCGTCGAGGTGGGGGCCACTCGCGGCTTCCTCTCCACGCTCGCGCGACTCCTGCGCGAGAACGGCGTCACGCACGTGGCCGTGGCCTTCGACCGCACCATCGAGTCTTTCCGGAACGATCTCTTCGCCGGCTACAAAACCGGTGCGGGCGTCGACCCCGAGCTCTGGAGCCAGGCGCCCCTGGTAGAGCGGGCGGCGGCCGCCCTCGGCCTCGTCGTCTGGCCGATGGTCGAGTTCGAAGCTGACGATGCCATGGCCACGGCGGCCGCCCGCTTCGCGAAGCTGGACGCGGTCGACAGGGTAGTCCTGGCGTCCCCGGACAAGGACTTCGCCCAGTGCGTCCGCGGTGAACGCGTGGTCCTCTGGGACCGCCGCCGCGGACTGGTCATCGATGAACCCGGTGTCATCGAAAGGTGAGGCGTGCCTCCGGCCTCCATCCCCGACTACCTCGCCCTCGTCGGCGACACCGCCGACGGCATCCCGGGCATCCGTGGCTGGGGTTCGCGGTCCGCCGCCGCCGTCCTCGCCCGCTACGGCCATCTCGAAGGGATCCCGGAGGATCCGGCCCGCTGGGACCTGCCCATCCGCGGAGCTCCCGCGCTCGCCGCAACCCTTCGCCAGCACTGGGACGCCGTCATGCTCTACCGCACGCTGGCCATACTCC
>DASSZB010000131.1:0-4430 GCA_035702935.1 Dehalococcoidia bacterium | reverse complement strand
GCGCCGGCCGGCGCCCTGGTTCCGGCCGCGCTGGCAGCTGTGCGAAAAGGCGGCACGGTGGTCTGCGGGGGCATACACATGTCCGACATCCCGGCCTTTCCCTACGAACTCCTCTGGGGAGAGCGGACAATCACGTCGGTCGCCAACCTTACCCGCGCGGACGGCGCCGAGTTCATGGCGCTCGCCGCCCGCATCCGGCTGCGGACGGCCGTCGAAGTCCATCCGCTCGCCGATGCCAACGAAGCGCTCCACCGCCTGCGAACGGGTGCGGTAAGGGGCGCGGCCGTGCTGGCGCCCTAGCGCATTACCAGGCGACCTGGCCGGCGCGGTCCAGGCAGTACAGGTCGGAGGGCCCGATCCCGGCCAGCACCTGGGCAGCCAGCGTCGCGTCTTCCGCGGCTGCACAATGAACAGCCACGTGCGCCGGGCGTTCTTCGTCCAGTCGGTCCAGGGCCGCGTCCAGCCGGTCACCCGCGGCCGGGTCCCCGGATCCGGTAACCATGCCGCCTAGCGCGCCGCCCCCGGCGATCCCGAAGAGCAGCGCCGCCGTCACTTCAAGCGGAGCCGACGCGCCCGAGGCGTTCGCAACCAGCCCGCCGATGAACAGGCCCACGAAGCCTCCCACAAGGCCGCCGATGACGGTCCTGTCGGAGGCGAACCCACCCAGCCGCACGTCGCCGGTGTCATCCGCCTGGCTGGCCGTTATGGCGGCATCCCTCAAGCGCGCTCCCCTCAGGGCCGCGCACGCCCGCCGAGCGTCACCGGCTGACCCGAACGCCGCTATAATGTTCCACTCTCGCAGGTGCCCCAGGACAGCGGGCCTGGGTGGGGTCCGCCTGCCCTTCGCCGGCGCTCGCCGTCTTGGCCCGGCCCCCGTTATCGTTCTACCGCCGTGCACAGAACTCATCGCGTCTTCCACAGTAATCCTCCAAGAGGATAACGCGCCTCGCGCCCAATACGTTTACCCGGGCATCAACATCGCATAACAATCGGCCTGGGTACTTTACCGATTATGTGCATTGGCCTATACTTTACGTCGGCGGCTGCCCCGCCATCTCCTCAGGCGCTGAGTGTCATCTCGGCCTCCAACGAGTTCCCCAGCCCTGGGGAGTCTTTTGGCGCTTGCGACAGGTTTTCAACATTCGTCGCCCCGTGCGGGGTTACTCCCACGCGAAAACCCCTGCTATACTGCGCGTGGCTCCCATGACGACAACTGCCGCACTGTATGAAACCGTCATCGGGCTCGAGGTACACGCCCAACTGATGACCCGCAGCAAAATGTTCTGCGCGTGTCCTGTTCCCTCCCTCGAATCCCCGCCCAATACACACGTCTGCCCGGTCTGCCTCGGCATGCCCGGCGTCCTTCCGGTCGCTAACAAAGAGGCCGTTGAGCTCACCATAATGACCGGCCTGGCCCTCAACTGCGAGATCCCTCCCGAGGCCAAGTTTGACCGCAAGAACTACCACTACCCCGACCTGATGAAGGGCTACCAGATATCCGAATACGATATGCCCCTCTGCAAGAACGGCTGGCTGGATATCGAAGTCGAGGGCGCGACCAAGCGCATCGGCATCACACGCGTCCACCTCGAAGAAGACACCGCGCGGTCCCTCCACGTCACCGACTCTGCCGGCGAGAGCTACAGCCTGATCGAGGTCAACCGGGCCGGCATGCCCCTCATGGAGATCGTCTCCGAGCCGGACCTCCGATCCGCCGAGGAGGCCCGCGCCTACCTCCAGAAGCTGCGCCAGATCCTCCGATATATCGGCGCCAGCCGCGCCAACATGGAGGAAGGCAACATGCGCTGCGAGCCCAACGTCAGCATCCGCAGGCCTGGCTCGGCGGAGTTCGGGCAGAAGGTGGAGCTGAAGAACATTAACAGCTTCAAGCACGCATACGATGCCATCAAATACGAGGAAAAGCGCCAGGCCGAAGTCCTTGATTCCGGCGGCCGGGTGGTCCAGGAAACCCGCGGCTGGCGCGAGGACACGAACCAGTCCGTCTCCCAGCGCACGAAGGAATACGCCGACGACTACCGGTACTTCCCGGAGCCCGACCTTCCCACCCTCGTCATCGACCAGGATTGGCTCCACCAGATCCGGCAACGACTGCCCGAGCTCCCCGCGGCCAAGCACGTCCGTTTCGTCGAGCAATACGGGCTGTCCGACTACGACATCCGCATTCTCGTGGAGAGCCGCCCCCGGGCGGATTTCTTCGAAACGACCGTCTCGCTGGGCGGAGGGGCCCCCCGCGCCAAGACGGTCGCCAACTGGATGAACGGGGAGTTCGCCCGCCTCCTGAACGCCTCTAACCTCGAGATCGAGGAGTCCAGGGTCACGCCCGAAGCGCTGTCACAGCTCATTGACCTCATCGAAGACGAGACGATTTCGGGAAAGACCGCCAAGGATGTCTTCGAGGAGATGTTCAAAACCGGCAACGCGCCCAAAGCGATCGTTGAGACCGCCGGTCTCACACAGATCAGCTCCGGCGACGCTATCAGCGAAGCGGTAGACCGCGTCATCCAGGCCAACCCCAAACCCGTCGAGGACTTCCGCGGCGGCAAAGAAGAGGCCATCAAGTTCCTTGTCGGTCAGGTCATGCGCGAGACGAAAGGCCGCGCCAGGCCGGACCTGGCCACAGAAATACTTCGAGAAAAATTACGCAAAGGGCCATAGCAAAAGGATTCCAGCGCGCGTTAGTAAATAAGGACTATGAACATTCCAACGTTCGACTTCTTGAAGTGGTTCTACCCGGGCATGCACATCAAGCGATGGCTGGCCCTGATCATCATCGGCGTGGCCATGATGACGTTCGGCCTCAGCTACCTTGTCCGCGAGGCGTACCTGGAGGGACTCCGTCTCCCGGACTTCATGTACTACATCACGCTGCAGTTCATCCCGCGCTACGTGCGCGGCGCCATGTACATGTCCGCGGCCGTCGGCCTCATACTGTACGGCATCCTGGAGCTGAACCAGTCCCTGATCTCGGCGCTCGCGCCCAACCGGGACAGCACGGAGAGTCTGGTCAACACCATCTACAACCAGCGCTTCCTCCGCCGCGGACCTAAGATCGTCGCCATCGGGGGCGGCACCGGCCTCTCCACCCTCCTGCGCGGCCTCAAGGAGTACACGGGCAACCTCACGGCGGTCGTCACCGTCGCCGATGACGGTGGCAGTTCTGGTGTCCTCCGGCGGGAGCTGGGGGTGCTCCCACCCGGCGACGTGCGAAACTGCATCGCGGCCCTGGCCGATGCGGAGCCGCTGGTCACGCGCCTCTTCCAGTACCGGTTCGAGGACGGCAGCGGCCTGGCGGGCCACTCTTTCGGAAACCTCTTCATCGTCGCCATGTCCGGCGTGGTCGGAAACTTTGAAGATGCCATTCGCCAGACCAGCCGCGTGCTTGCCGTCCGCGGCCAGATCATCCCGTCCACCCTGGAGAACGTGAATCTCCACGCCCGCGCCACCGACGGACGCATCATTGTCGGCGAGTCCAACATCACTCACGACCTCAGCCAGGAGGCGTCCGACGCCCGCATCGAAGAGGTCTACCTCCACCCACGCAACCCCCCGGCGCACCCGGAAGCCGTCCGCGCTATCCTCGATGCGGACCTCATCATCCTCGGCCCCGGCAGCCTTTACACGAGCGTCCTTCCCAACCTCCTTGTCCAGGGCATCCGCCGCAGCCTTGTTGCTTCCTCTGCGGCCAAGATCTACGTCTGCAACGTAGCCACCCAGCACGGCGAGACCGACGGGTTTAGCGTCCGCGATCACATCAGCGCCATCGAAGCCCACATGGGCAAAGGCTGCATCCAGTACGTGTTGGCCAACGACAACGTCTCCATGACACCGATACCGAAGGCCGAGCATTCGCAGCCAGTCGAAGTGGACGCTGATATCAACAATGGGATACGATTGGTCAAAGCTGACGTGATCAGCGAGGAAAACCGCTACCACCACGACTCCGCGAAGCTCGCCGAAGCCGTTCTCGAAATCTACTACGGCCACGATGCTTCTCGCCTTCCCCAGCCGGAAGCCGAACCGGAAGAACTGGTGCCGGCGATCGATCAATAGCTACTGATAGGACTGAAGAATGAGTCTCCAGGACGGACTGGCTTTCGCCTCCATACTCGTCTCCATCGCCCTCATCGGGATCATCCTCCTGCAGGTGAAGGGTGAGGGCGTCGGCGGCCTCCAGAGCGGCTCCTTTGTACGCACGCGGCGCGGTCTCGAGAAGACACTCTTCCAAACAACCATTGGACTCGTGGTCCTCTGGCTCGTTATAGCCGCGATAGCCGTCTACAACCGCTAACCCCCTCCTCTCGCATGAACTCCATACGCAACCGCTTCCAGCCGTCGACGCATGCCCCTGGCTGGCAGATCCTCGTAATCATCGGCGGCATCGTCATCGCCATCACCGTCGCCTGGTATGC
>DASSZB010000074.1:0-5633 GCA_035702935.1 Dehalococcoidia bacterium | reverse complement strand
TGATCGAGGTCGTGTGGGAATGGACGGCAACGCCGAACTCCTCCAGAAGTCGCCGGCAGACGGCGCCGACGGCCACGCGGGCCGCAGTCTCGCGAGCCGACGCGCGTTCCAGGATGTTGCGGGCGTCATCAAAGCCGTACTTCATGGCGCCGGCGAGGTCGGCGTGGCCGGGACGGAGGCGCGTCAGGCGTTTCGAGTCGCCCTCAAAGGGGCCAACCTGCATCACCTCTTGCCAGTCCTCCCAGACGCGGTTGGCGATGACCATGGCGACGGGGCTGCCCAGGGTGTGGCCGTGGCGGACGCCGCCGACCAGCGCGGCGTGGTCCTGCTCGATCTGCTGGCGGCGGGAGCGGCCGTATCCGCCCTGGCGCCGGCGCAAGTCGAGGGCGATGAACTCTTCCGTCAGCGGCAAACCCGCCGGCAGCCCTTCCAGGATGGCGACCAGCGCCTGGCCGTGTGACTCCCCGGCGGTGAGGAATCGGAGTTCTGTCACCGGCGTCGGCCTGTCTTCTGCTCCGCAGGAGGCATCTCATCCAGGATGCCCGAGGGCGGCTCGACCTCTACAGGAAGCGGTTGGCCAAACTCCCCGGGCCGGTAACGCGCGCCCAGGGTGTCGACTATGTCCGCCGCGCTCCACTCTTCCCAGTCCGCCTCGCGGGCCTGCTCGCGGGTGGCGGACGTGCTCATGATGCAGACGTTGCGCGTGGGACCCTCGCCGTCGCGGAAGGCGGTGTATACGTCAATCTGGATTCGCTCGGGGCGGTAGTGCGGCATATCGTAGAACAGCATATCCGCTGCGCGCGCTGTGATCTCGATGGCCTCCTGCAGCGGGTTCTGGACCTCGGTCCAGGCTCCGTCCTGCAGGCGGTACTCGGACTGGGCCTGGGCGGACACGCGGACGAAGTCCGGCGCCAGGTCCGTGAGTTGCATGGACTGGACGCCGCGCCAGATATCGGGCGCCACGTTCTTCGGGCGCTTGCCGGACCGCCAGCCGGACAGCGAGTCGTCCACGATCATGCGGATCACATTGACGTCGCCGCCGGCCGCCGCTGAGCGCCAGGCCAGGGCGGCACGTGACCCCTGGACGATGATGTACGTCACCAGCAGGAAGAAGACCGTGAGGCCCAGGAGCGCCCAGGGAAGCATCAGGCGGTGCCCAGTCCCAGGGCCGCGCGGGCGGCTCGCAGCATTACATCGACGGGCGCTTCCCTGCCGGTCCAGATCTTGAGGGACGCGGCGCCCTGGTAGATGAGCATCGGCAGGCCGCCGAACGCGGCCGCGCCGGCCGTTTTCGCCGCCTTGATGAGCGGCGTCTCGGCGGGTACGTAGACAAGGTCGTATACCAGAATACCGGGGCGGATTTCATCGAAGGGCACAGGGGATTCCTCCCAGACGGGCCGTCCGGCATCTGCGGCGTCGCCTGCCGCGGCCTGTCCGGCAGGCGTACAGTTTACCAGAAGGTCGGCGCGGCGCATGGCCTCCGCCCACGACGGGTAAATGTCCGGCAGCGCGTGCAACTCCGTATCGCCGGCCAGCGGCGCCAGTTCTTCAACCAGCCGCGAAGCACGCGGGAACGTGCGGTTGATGATGACGATGGAACGCGCGCCGGCCGTAGCCAGCGCCACGACGACCGCCCGCGCGGCGCCGCCGGCCCCGGCGATGAGCGCCCGCTTACCCGCGGGCTCGAAGGTGGCGTCGTCGCGCAGGCCGCGCAGGAATCCTTCAACGTCCGTATTGTACCCGTGCAAGCGCCCGTCCCGGTTCATGATGGTGTTCACGGCGCCGACCTTTCCGGCCAGCGGGTCGAGTTCGTCCAGCAGCGGGATCACCGCTTGCTTGTGCGGAATGGTAACGTTGGCGCCGAGCACGGACGGGGCCCGCAGACCTTCCACGCGGGTGACGAGCGCTTCCGGGGGCGTCGCCCAGCGCTCGTAGGTTATGTCGAGACCAAGGGCATCGATGGCTGCCTGTTGGAAGACCGGCGAAAGCGAGCGCTTGCCGGGATCGCCGATTACGCCGAGGTACATCATTGCTGGTACTTCTGTATGTTCTCGAGATGCTCCTGGAGCGTGGAGGCGAAGGCGTGGGAGCCGTCCCCCCTGGCCACGAAGTAGAGGTAGTTGGTGGCCGCCGGGTGCGCGACGGCCTCCATGGACTCCAGGCGCGGGCTAGAGATAGGCCCGGGCGGGAGGCCCTCGTTGGCGTAAGTGTTGTAGGGAGAGTCGTACTCCAGGTCGGCGCGAGTCAACTCCTGCTTCCAGTAACCGAATTCCTTTACAACCGACGGGTCCTCCGCGATGGCGTATTGCACGGTGGGGTCAGCCTCCAGCGGGATACCCTGGCGGAGGCGCGAGAGAAAGACCTGCGCCATGATCGGGCGCTCCTCCGGCACCACCGCCTCCCGCTCGATAATCGACGCCAGGGTGACCAACTCGTGAAGCGTAAGCCCCATGGCCTCCGCCGCGGGCTCGATATCGGGCGTCAGGTTATCCTGGAATGCGTGGAGCATCGCTTCCAGGAGGCTCTCGGCGGTGTCGGTTCGGCGAATAGGGTACGTGGCCGGATAGATGTATCCTTCCAGCGAAGCGTTGCGGGGGGCGGACTGCAGGAAAGCAAACCCGTCGGGCCGGGCAGCGGAGAGCGTGAAGTTACGGGCCCGCGCCTCCGACAGGAACTCGTCGCGCGAGATGCCCTCGGCGGCCACTGCATCGGCGATCTCTTCCAGGCGCCAGCCCTCGCGCACAGTGACGCCGCGGGTAGAGGTCTCGCCGTGCCGGATGCGGTAGACGGTCGTAAGCACCGGCGTGTTGCGCTGGAACTCGTAATCCCCGGCCTGGAGGATCCCCTCGTAGCCCATCATGGAGACAAGGATGTCGAACTGCCTGGCGGAGGCGATGACACCTGCTTCTTCGAGCACGTCCCCGATCTTTTTCGGGCTCATGCCCGGTTCGACCGCGACGTCGATGGCGGCGCCGCCGGAAGGGGCGGTGCTGGGCGAATATGACCCTACGTCGTCAAGGTCGGACGACGACTCCACCACCTGCCAGGCCGCCAGGCCCAGGGCGGCCAATGAAAGTCCGACGGCGGCTATGGGGTAGAACCGCATCTGCTAGAAGTTTGCGCCGCTGTCTATGAAAGCCTGCAGCATGATGGCGGCGGCCGCCGCGTCGCGCCCCGCAATCGCGGAACGGGCGGACTTGCCGCGCCGCGGCCCGAAGTAGCCCCGCGAGCCGCGGGGAGTCCGGCTCGCCTGGACAGTCGTCAGGCGCTCGTCCCATGTGTGGACGGGTATCGGCAGGCGGGCGCGTAGCTTCTCGACGACCTCCAGCACGTGCTGGCCCTGGGGACCAATGGCGCCGGAGAGCGATAGCGGGAGGCCGATAACGACCCCGTCGGCGCGCTGTTCACTGAGGAGCGAGACGACCGAGTCCACCTCGTCTCCCGTGACGGTGACCGTGGTGACGGGGATGGCCACGCGCGTCCTGTCGTCGGCGGCGGCGACGCCGATGCGCTTCTCCCCCAGGTCGAGGCCGACGATGCGCATGTCAGTTGCCGCCGAGCATCTCCCGGACCGCACCGGGGACGACGCCCAGCGCCTCGCCGATCTTCGAGATATCCTTGCCGCCGCCCTGGGCCATGTCCGGCCTGCCGCCGCCGCCGCCTCCAGCCGCGGTCGCCACGCGCTTGAGCAGGTTCCCGGCGTGCAGGCCCCGCTCCATCAGGTCCTTGCTGACGATGGCCACGAACTGGGGACGGCCGTCTACCCGGGCGGCCAGCACGGCCACGCCCGAGGTCAGGTCCTTGCGGAGCGAGTCGCTGACATAGCGCAGGGCGTCCATGCTGGGCGCGTCCACCTCTGTGGCGAGCACCCGGATGCCGTCAATGCTCACGGCATTGTCCATGAGTTTGCCCGTGGACGGCGCCGCCGCCACGGCGCGCTCGAGCTTCTCGATGCGCTTGCGCATGGCATCCTGCTCCGCCACCAGGGCGTCGATCTTGGCCATGATCGCGCCTTTGGGCGCCCCAACCTTGCGGGCGATCTCCACGAGTGCGTTCTGCTGGTCACGGATGTAGGCATCGGCAGCGCGTCCGGTGAGGGCCTCGATCCGGCGCATGCCCGAGCCTATGGAGGACTCGCCGGTGATGATCACGGCGCCCACCTGGCCCGTGGCGTGGCAGTGCGTGCCGCCGCAGAGCTCCGCGCTGAAGCGGGGCACGACGGAATTCACCTCGACGACCCTAACCTCAGCGCCATATTTGTCGCCGAAGAAGGCCAGGACGCCTTCATCCATCGCCTTGTCGAAGGTCGTCGTCCGCGTGCTGACCGGGATGTCCTGGCGCACCTTCTCGTTAACGAGTTGGGACACTTCGGCGAGTTGCTCGGGGGTCACAGCCTCGGTGTGCGTGAAGTCGAAGCGCAGGTAGTCCGGTCCCACCAGGGAGCCCGCCTGCCGGGCGTGCGTGCCCAGTACCTTGCGAAGCGCAGCATGCAGCAGGTGCGTCGCCGTGTGGTTGCGCATCGTGTCCGCGCGGTGCTGCGCGTCCACGCTCGCGGTCACCTCGTCGCCTTTCGCAATGCGGCCTTCGGTCACGCGGCCGCGGTGCACGATGATCCGCTCGGCGACGCGCTGCGTGTCCTCGACGCGCACGACGCCGCCCGGCCCGCGGATCTCGCCGCGGTCGCCAACCTGGCCGCCACCTTCGGGGTAGAAGGGCGTCTGGTCGAGGATGACCTCGATGACACCGGGGGCTTCCAGCAAGTCAACCGCGCGCAAGTCAGGCTCTGATGAGAGGACGGCGACGATACGGGCCGGCGCCTCCAGCGCCTCGTATCCCAGGAAGGCCGTGGCATCCGGCGATAGCGACGCGTACAGCGTCTCCGCCGCCACGTGGTCCGCCGCGCCCGCCGAGGCGCGGCCGCGCTCGCGCTGCCGCTCCATTTCCGCCTGGAAGCCGGGCTCGTCGATAGCGAAGCCGTTCTCGGCGGCGATCTCGCGGGTCAGTTCGATAGGGAAACCGTAGGTGTCGTGCAGGGTGAAGGCGTCGGCGCCGGAGATGGTGCCCTTGCTTCGGGTCATCACCTCTTCCAGCAAGTCCAGCCCGCGGCTGAGCGTCTCGTCGAAGCGGCGCTCCTCGGGATCGAGGATCTCCTTGATGAACCCTCGCTGGCGCTCCAGTTCGGGGTAGGAGGCGGCCATATACCCCACTGCAGTTTCGGCCAGCGTGGCCATGATGGGGTCCGTGATGCCCAGCTTTCGCTGCGCGAAGTACAGGGCGCGACGGAGCATCCGCCGCACCACGTAGCCGCGTTCCTCGTTGGAGGGTGGTACCGGCGTGCGCTCGTCGCCGATCAGGAACGTGACGGCCCGGGCGTGCTCGGCGAGGATGCGGATAGCCCGGTCCGTGTCGTGGTCCGCGCCGTAGGTCTTGCCGGAGAGCGCTTCGATCTTCTTGATGAGGGGCGAGAAAAGGTCCGTGTCGTAGCAGGACGGCAGGCGGTTCTTGTCCCAGCCGGGGGTCTCGAAGAGGAGGGCCGAGGACACGCGCTCCAGGCCTGAGCCGGTGTCCACGTTGTTGGAGGGAAGGGGCGTCCGCTCCTCCCCGTCGCAGTAGAAGGACATGAAGACCAGGTT
>DASSZB010000042.1:0-2385 GCA_035702935.1 Dehalococcoidia bacterium | reverse complement strand
GCGTGCCGAGCAGCCCGCTACTGCCGAGCCGGCGCTGATCCTGCTGGCGAACGACGCGCACGGACCCGGCCGCCGCCGGCTGCATTGCTTCCAGGACGCCGAGGACGCCGCTTGTTTCGTGCGGTTCTGGTACCCCTACCGCTCCGACGAGAGCGTGATCGGGTTCTGGCTCCTGGGCACGGAGCCGCTGCCCGTTGACAGGGCGGAGTGGCAGGTGAGCGTGCTGATCCTGGTGCGGGGCACGACTCGCGGCACGGTCTACGCGTTCACCCGGCCGGACATGGATTCCGCCCGCAAGTTCGTGAGCGAGGAGACCGGCTACGGCCTGAACCCGGCATCAATCCTCGTGTTCTGGGCCGTGCCGGCGCTGATCGAAAGCGACTCCCACGGGGACAGTGTGATCTTCCCAGCTTCGCTGCCCGAAGGATCCGCCGTCGGTAGCGCGGCCGTCACGGCACTTGAGGAGAGAGTGACAGCCTCCGCGATCGTCCTCAGCTAGACAGTTACTTCTGGCACTTCGGACAGAAGTGAGTGCTGCGGCCGCCGAGCTTGATGCGTCGGATTTCGGTGCCGCAGATGTAGCAGGGCTCGCCGGTACGCCGGAAGACCTTCACCTTCAGCTGGTGCCCGCCCGCCTGTCCCGACGCGTCCACGTAGTCCCGGAAGCTCGAGCCGCGGTCGCCGAGCGCCGTTTGCAGGACGTCACGGATGGCGGCATGCAGGCGGTCGACCGCGGGGCGTGACAGCGTCTTCGCCGGCTTCCTGGGGTTGATGCCTGCGGCGAATAGGGCCTCGTCCGCGTAGATGTTGCCAATGCCGGCGATGACTGCCTGGTCGAGGAGGACCGACTTGATGGGCGCGCCGCGGCGCTTGAGAACGCTGTGAAAGGCTGCGTGGTCGAACGCCTCGTCCAGCGGCTCAGGCCCGATGCCGGCGTGGACAAGCGTCCAGTCATCGACGAGCCACATCATGCCGAACTTGCGCTGGTCGGCGTAGCAGAGCCACGCGCCGTCGTCGAGGCGGAACGTGGCGCGCAGGTGCGGATGTTCAGGGCAGCCGTCCGTCCGATGCTGGAGGCGACCGGTCATGCGCAAATGCACGACCCACATCAGTCCGCCGTCGAGGTCTATGACGAGGTACTTTCCGCGACGCGATATGTCCTCGATGCGCCGGCGGCTAATCAGGCGGCAGAACTCGTCCGGGGGAATGAGCTGGACGAGCCGGGGGGCGTTGGCCGACACCCACACTTCTTCGATGGAGCGGCCGAGGACCAGCGGTAGGAGGTCTCGGCGGATGGTTTCGACCTCGGGAAGTTCGGGCACGGTTAGCGTCCGGGGAATTAGTCGAGGGTTGGCTGGCCTCGGTAGAGAAAGATGTAGATCCAGAGGAGGCCGATAACGGCCACCACGATGGGACTGAGCACGAGGCCCGCGCCCAGGAGGCCGACGATGACGGTGCTGACGCCGACAAGGCTGATGCCAGAGCTGAGGCGGGGGATGTAGCTGCGCTTGTTAAGGGCAATGGCGAGAAGTCCGGGAATGAAGACGAGGTTCCCGGCGGTGATGAGGGCGTCCCACATAGGGATAAGGGTGGGGGCCAGAGGGTCAGAGGGTCAAGGGGGGTTGGGTGATAGGTGTCGGGTGTCAGTAGGCGATAGGGGTTAGTCAGAGACGGCGTTGCCGACGGTGATGGTCACGCCGCCGGCGTCCTTGATCTCTTCCCAGGTGAAGGTGCGGCTGACGAGGACCGACTGGTCGCACACGTCTTCCTCGCAGAAATAGCGGATGTCATAGGTGAGGGTGCCCCGGAAGCTGCCGACCTCGAAGGAGCGGCTGCCGCCGGCGCGGATCAGCTCCGTCGGCTCACCGTCTTCGTAGACGACGACGGTGTGGCTGGTGGTGTTGTTGACTGTGATCGCCTGGTCCTCCCGGCATGCGATGAGGCCAAGGGCGAGGACGGCGAGGATTGCGGACAGCAGGATGCGCATGGTGTCAGGCCCCAATCTCCCCGAGTTCCACCGGTTCGCCGTATTCCATCTCGCCCCAGTTCTTGCCGGTCTTAGTATCCACCTTAAGTGGAACGCGCATTTCCAGGGATTTGGGCATTATGTCAACACACAGCCGCCGCATCGCCTCCATTTCGTCCCCCGGGCATTCGAAAATCAGCTCGTCGTGCACCTGCAGCGTCATCAGCGAGCGCATCTTGCGCGCGGCCATCTCGTTGTCGAGGCGGTTCATGGCGATCTTGATGATGTCCGCGGCCGTGCCCTGCACCGGCATGTTGATGGCCGCCCGCTCCGCCGCGTTCCGGACGTTGAAGTTGGTGGAGTTGATCTCCGGGATGTACCGCCGCCGGCCGAAGAGCGTCTCGGCGTAGCCGAGGTCC
>DASSZB010000409.1:0-3701 GCA_035702935.1 Dehalococcoidia bacterium | reverse complement strand
CGGTCATGCGCGCCGCATCGGCCGCCGCAGACGCGATTCGTGCCGGCCACTACGAAACTCGTCCCGCCTTCGGGGACGTGGGAGACCCCGCAAGACTTGGCGAGTCCTTCAACGCCATGGCCAAGGCCGTGCAGGAATCGGTCGAATCAGCATCCTATGCGCACAGCCGCCTGATGGCGGTGCTCAATAGCAGTATCGATGCCATTGTCGCCGTCGATGCCGATGGCCGCATCAGATTCGCCAATGATGCCGCCCGCCGCCTGCTTTCCCCCTCTGTCGGGGTCCTTGTGGGTAACCCGTTCGCCTGGTTCATCCCCGATGACCGCCTAGTCGAAGCGCTGAGGGCCAGCAGCGAAGAACGCCGCAGCCTCTCCATCATCATCGAGCGCCCCAACAAGCAACACCTGCAGGCCATCACCACCCCTATCCTGAGCGGTGGCGACTGGGCGTCGCTGGCCGTCTTCCATGACCTTAGCGACGTAAAGCGCGTCGAGCAGGTCCGGCGAGACTTCATCGCCAACGTCTCGCACGAGCTCCGGACTCCGCTAGCCGCCCTCAAGTCTGTTATCGAGACCCTGGAGGGCGGCGCCAAGGACGAACCAGAATCTGCTGCCGACTTCCTGTCGCGGGCGGACTCTGAGGTCGACCGCCTGGTGCAGATGGTGGAGGAACTGCTCGAACTCTCCCGCCTGGAATCCGGTGACATCCCGCTCGCCCGCGAGCCCCTTGACTTTGCCGTGATTTTGCGTACCGCGGTCGACCGGCTGGCCCGGCAGGCCGAGCGCGCCGGCGTCCAGGTCACACTCGAAATGGAAAGCGGTTTGCCGGCCGCCGTCGGCGACGCCGACATGCTCGAGCGGGTGGTGGTCAACCTCATCCACAATGCGGTCAAGTTCACCTCCGCCGGAGGCGCGGTCACCGTGCGAGCGGAGCCGGCTGAAGGAGCCATCCGGATTAGCATCACCGATACCGGCGTCGGGATAATGCCGGAGGACCTGCCCCGGATCTTCGAGCGCTTCTACAAGGCCGACCGCTCTCGGGGCGGGGGTGGCACCGGTCTGGGGCTGGCGGTAGCTCGGCACGCTGTGGAGGCGCACGGCGGGACGATCTCTGCTGCCAGCGTCCCGGGTCAGGGCTCTGTGTTCACCTTTACCGTGCCCGCCGTATCGGCCTGAGCGTCGCGACGCGCCGGAGGATAGGATTTTCGCCCGCCGTTGACCCAAGCATTCCTCTACGCACGTAACGTCCGCCGAGAGTTTAGCGTCAGTTAACAATGGAAGCGCAGTCTAGCCCCCTTAATCCGGGAAGTCACGGGAGGCATCGGGTCGAAATGACGGCTCAATTCATGGTTCTGCTAACCGAAGAAGGCGACGCAACTCGAGGCGAGGTCAAGTTCCTCAACAACCCCAATGACGTCGCGAACTACATCGAGGTCCTGCTAGAAGCCGGTCATGCCCGGGAAACGATTCGCGTCTTCCAGGGCGAGGAAGTCGGTGTCGAGATCAGCTACCGCCCTGTTGTCTCCCTGGCCGCGGCGGGCGATGCGTCCTCGGAAACCGAAATCCCGGATGCGTTCGCCGTCGGCGTGGCCTCCAACGGTGATGCTCCGGCGCAAGAAGCGGCTGGTGACGACGGCCCGGGCATGCTCAACGGCGTTCGGCTTTCCGAACTGTTCCGCCCGTCCTGAAGTCGCCGCTCGCGTTAAATCGTCCGCCGCTTTGATACAATCGGTGCAGTGGGCGATTAGCTCAGTTGGCTAGAGCGTCTCGCTTACACCGAGAAGGTCGAAGGTTCGAGTCCTTCATCGCCCACCATTCCCCATCATTCCTGCAGCGGTGGCGATCTATCATTCACGTTCCGTTCGTGGATCAAGTGCGGTTCCAGGGCTGTCTCGCGGGCGGCCGAGAAGAAGTTCCCGAAGAGGGGTATGTCGCGCATGAGGACGAGCGCAGCGAGCACGCAGTATCCAGCGCCATAGCCGATCCGGACAGTCGGGTCCGTGAAGAAGAACTGGGTGCCGAAAAGGCCTGCTAACAGCACGGCTTCCCACCATACCATTGACAGACTCACGAAGATAGCGACCGCGAACAGCGACTGTCCTGCCGTCAGGAACACCTCCTCCGCCTGCCTGGTGTCGAAGTCCAGCGCCGCTACTTCGCCGCCTGATATCGAGTAGGCCAGTGGCAGGCTGCCGATGAGCAGCGTCCACTGGTTCACCTTCGAAGAGATCAGTATCGTCATCCCGGCATCGTGCCTGCCGCGCGCTGCCAGCATCGCCGCCAGGATAAACTCGGGCGACTCCGACGCTAACGGCGCCACCCACTGCACTAGGATAAACTCGTCGATCCCAGCGTTCTTTCCTGTCTCCACAAGGCCTTCCGCAAACGGCTCCGCCGCCGCGAAAATCACGCCGGCGGCGAACAGGAATATCAGCGCGATCGTCGCTCGCCGCCCTTTCTTGCCAAGTGACGCGATCGCCAGGGCGGGCCCCACGAACTCGCGCTCCAATTCAGGGGGAAACCGCGAAGCCAGGTACATGTACGCCCCGAACGGCCCAAACATGACCCCCGTGTCAAGTGGCGACAGGTGTCCCCGCAGCGGTATCGAGAAGCTGTAGATCGTGGCCGCACCCAGGAACAGAATGCCCAGAGCGTTTGAACGCAGAACTGGCAGCTCCTTCACCCTGTACCGCCAGTAAAAGATGAAGAAGATAGCCGGCCATGCCAGCCCAACCAGCAGCCGGTTGCCACCCGTCATATTGGCGATCGCCAGGTGTGCGTTTGCAGGCTCGCTCGGTGCCGTCCAGGCGAAGTAGAGGTCTACGGCGTACTCGGGGAGCACCGCGATCAATGCCAGGATCACGAGCGCAAGGCCGGCCGACATCTCCGTCTCCGCCACCTCCGACGCCCACGTCAGCAGCGTCGCGGCTGCGAAGATGCCTACCCCGAAAATCAGCGACTCCACGAGAGGCTCCAGGTGGGGATCCCACAGTCCGGTCACGTGGCCTAGGCGCAAAACAGGCGCGGGCGACGCGATCGCGACCACGATAAGGATCAACGCCCAGTGGCGCGTGTAGTTCACGGGGGCTGCGTGATCCGGCGCTGTCATCGTCCGGAGGGGCGAGACCGGGGGCGGCTTCTCATAGTCCGCAAAGCAGTATATCAGAACGTGAATTCGTTCACGATCTCACGTTGACACCCCCTCTCGACGGGCGATACAGTTATCCCGCTATCACCCGGAGAATCCTTCCTGGGAAGGACTCCGAGGGCCAGGAGGAGGCGGCAGCCAGTGACCACCAACGGAAGCACCAGTAAGTCCGACTGGATCGAGGGGACCTACGGACGGAGCGTTCAGAAAGCGCCCGAACGGGACTACCCCTTCGACACCTCGGACGGCGTGGACGCCGACCCCCTCTACGCCCCTGATGACCTGGATGGCTGGGACTACTCGAAGCAGCTGGGGTTTCCGGGGGAGTTCCCCTTCACCCGTGGCGTCCAGCCCACGATGTACCGCGGGCGCCTGTGGACCATGCGCCAGTACAGCGGCTACGCCAGCGCCGAGGAATCCAATCGCCGTTTCCGTTACCTCCTGGAGCATGGGCAGACCGGACTCTCGGTAGCCTTTGACCTCCCCACCCAGATCGGCTACGACTCCGACCACCCCATGGCCGAGGGTGAGGTGGGCAAGGTAGGCGTCGCCAT
>DASSZB010000384.1:0-5224 GCA_035702935.1 Dehalococcoidia bacterium | reverse complement strand
CGAGCCGCCGCTGCTGAAGAACGAGATCGAGGGCATCCGCAAGGCAGCGGAGTCGACGCGCGAGCTGGTGGGACTGATCGAAAAGCCGAAGAAGGGGAAGAAGTAGGGGCCAGGACTCAACCAACGAAGAAGGGCGCCCGGCCGGGCGCCCCTTCTGGCATTAACGAGGCACGCTACCCGGTCAGCTCCTGCATCAACTCCGCCGTTTCGAGGAATCCCTGGACTGTCGTGCCGTGCGGGCCGCTGGTGGGGTCAAACTGGACCTCGGCTGCACCCAGTTCCTTGCAGGCCTGGATGTCCGCCTTGATCTCGTCCCTGGAACCGACGAAGATGAACCGTCCCTCGCCCTGCGCTTCCGGCAAAACGGCCACATTCGCGCGGACCATGAGCTTCAATTCATCGGGGTTGCGTCCGGCATCGCGGGCCATAGACTTGATTCCGTCCCACATCTGGCGCATGCCCTCGATGGGGATCCCCACAGGGAGCCAGCCGCTTGTCTGGGTGGCCACCCGCTTCATCGCGGCGGGCGCGTAGGCGGACATGTAGATGGGTGGGTGGGGCTTCTGCACCGGCTTTGGCAGGATGATTGACTTGGCCACCTGGTAATGCTTGCCGTTGAATTCGGCCGGGTCGTTCGCCCAGATGGTCTTCATCACCTGGAGCGCCTCGTCCGCCCTGGCCCCGCGGCCCTTCATGGAAGCGCCGGCCGCCTCGAACTCCTCGGGCGACCAGCCCATTCCCAGGCCGATCACGGCGCGCCCGCCGGACAGCACGTCCAGGGTCGTGATGCGCCTCGCCAGCAGGACGGGGTTGTAATAGGGGAATACGAGGATGCTCGTTCCCAGCTTCACCCGTTTCGTGACCGCGGCGGCGAATGCTAGGGAGTCCAGGGGGTCCAGCTGGTACTTGTAGCCCTCCGGCAGCGGCACGCCCTCCATGCCGCCGTACCCTGTCAGCGGCTTCACAGGCCAAAGCAGCCGCTCTGTGCTCCAGATCGTTTCGTACCCGAGTTCCTCGGCCTTCTGCGCTACCTTGACGATTCCTTCCGGTCCCGATGCGGGGCTGAGGTTGGGGATGTGAAAACCAAGTTTCATAGGGGACCTCCTTGACTGGGCGCTACGTTACGGGAATTGCATGCTTACCTGAAATAAGCAGAGCCTATGCTGATGCTACCGAGTGGGCCCCGGGGCGTCAACGCCGCTCCCCGATGCTATCATGGAACCGATGCGCGAGCTCCATGTAGATGAAATTCGGGACGTGGTCGCCCGCCTCTGCCAGGAAGCCACCTGCCTCCTGCCGGAAGACGTCGTCGACGCCCTCCAAACCGCCCGCAAGACCGAGGCGTCGCCGGTCGCCGTCAAGGTCCTTGACCAGATCATCCTCAACGCCGACCTGGCCCGCGAGGAGATGCTCCCGCTCTGCCAGGACACCGGCACGGCCGTCGTCTTCCTCGAGATCGGCCAGGACCTGCACATTACGGGTGGCTTCGTACTCGACGCCGTCCACGAGGGTGTCGCCCAGGGCTACACCCAGGGATTCCTCCGCGCCTCGATCGTCGACAAGCCCTTCTCGGAGCGCCGGAACACGAAGAACAATACGCCCGCGGTCATCCACACGGAGATCGTCCCCGGCGACCAGCTCCGCATCCTGGTGATGCCCAAGGGCGGCGGCTGCGAGAACATGAGCCGCTTCACTATCATGCTCCCGTCCGCCGGCAAAAATGGCATCACCGATTTCGTGCTACAGACGGTCGAGGAGTCCGGCGGCAACCCCTGTCCGCCCATCATTGTCGGACTTGGCGTAGGCGGTACCGCCGAGCACGCCATGTACCTGGCCAAGCGCGCGCTCACCCGCCGGGTGGGCGACCCCAACCAGGATCCCGAATCAGCGGCCTTCGAGGCCGACCTCCTGGAGAAGGTGAATGCCCTCGGCGTCGGTCCGCAGGCTGTCGGCGGCACGACAACCGCCCTCGCAGTGCACATGGAGACCTACCCGACGCACATCGCGTCGCTACCGGTCGCCGTCAACCTCCAGTGCCACTCGGCGCGCCTGAAGGAGGCCGTGCTGTGACTGAACTGCGCGCGCGCCTCGTGACGGCAAGTGAGCCGGGCGCCGACCCGGCCTGCCGCCTCACGCCCGACGACGGCCGACGGCGGCAGACCGACATGGACCGCCTGTTTGCGCAGCTGGCTGAGCAACGGCAAACGGCGCGTGGGAACGAGTTCGTCTTCCGCGGCGATCATTCGACGCTCTGGGATGAGGTCACCATGTTCGTCGACGAAGAGGCAAAATGCTGCCCGTTCTTCACCTTCGAGCAGTTCGAGGAAGCGGACGGCGTCACGCTGCGCGTGGTTAACCCTCCCTCTACGGTGACCGGGCCATGAGCGGCGTCCGGGTCGTCCGCGCGCAGGACCTCTCTGAGGGCACAGCCCAGACGCCGGGGATGCACCGGAGAACGGCGATCGACGCCGGCACCGCCGGTTCCCGCAACCTCTGGGTGGGTTACGTGACGATGGACGCCGGCGCCCGATCCGGCGTTCATCATCACGGCGACTCCGAGAGTGTCATCTACATGATCCGCGGCCGCGCCCGCTTTCCCTTTGGCGACCGCCTGCAGGACGTCGTGGAGGCCGGACCCGGTGACTTCATTTACGTCCCGCCGCACCTGGTTCACCAGGAGATCAACGCCAGCGACAGCGAGAGTATCGAGATGATCGTAACCCGGGATTCGCAGGACAACGTGGTGGTCAACGTTGACCTGCCGGAGGGCTGATGGCCGAGCATCGCATCACCCTCCCCCTGACAGGCGACATCGTTGCCGCTCTCCGCGCCGGCGACTACGTGTACATCACCGGCGAACTGCTGACGGCCCGAGACGCCGCCCACAAACGGATGTGCGAGGCGCTACGCAACGGCCAAGCACTCCCTGTCGACATCCGTGGCCAGGTCATCTATTACGTCGGCCCGACGCCGGCTAAGCCGGGCGCGATCATCGGTTCCGCCGGGCCCACGACGTCCGAGCGCATGGACGGGTTCACGATCCCCCTCCTGGAGGCGGGCCTCAAGGGCGCCATCGGCAAAGGCGGACGCAGTCCCGCCGTCCGCGAGGCGTTCGCGAAGCACAGGGCCGTGTACTTCCTGGCCGTCGGCGGCGCCGGCGCGCTGCTCTCCAAGCAAGTCCGCAGCGTGGAAGTGGTGGCTTACGAGGACCTGGGCACGGAGGCCATCCGCCGGATACGCGTCGAGGACTTCCCGGCCATCGTCTGCAACGACATCTACGGCGGCGACGCCCTCCAGCAGGGCAAGGCGCAGTGGCGCCGCGAAGACGTGCTGCACCCGGAAACAGTGTAGCCACGTAGGGGCACAGCAACCTTCACCCAAACACCGGCCAATGCACTGTATTACGGGTCGCTGTGCCCGGGGCCGGGCGGAGGGGACCCGCTGGACGCTCACCTCCGACTCCCGCTAGCCTGATACCCATGAAACGAGTACACGACGGCATATACCAGATCATCTCGCCCTTTCCCGAGTTCAGCCGCGAAGAGGCATACCGCCTCCGCCACGAGCTCGAAGAGCACCCCCGCGTCACCCGCGGCCTGCCCTACGTCATGCCCTACTTCATTTCGTCTCGCGGGGATGGCCTCCTCATCGACTGCGGCTGGAACACGGACGACGCCATGACGGCCCTCCGCGACCAGCTCCACGAAGCCGGCTCTGAGCTCTCGGACATCCAGACCCTCGTCCTCACCCACGCGCACCCTGACCACTGCGGGCTCGCCGGCCGGCTGAAGGACGAAACGGGCTGCACCATCTGGATGCACGAGGCCGAGGTCGGATTCCTCCAGACGCGGTACCTGTCCCCGGATGAGCTCCTCAACCACCTGGACGTCTGGTTCACGCGCCACGGCGTCTCCGCCGACGACCGTCCGGACATCGAGCGCGGCTCCATGCCCATGCGCTTCCTGGTCGCCATGTTCGAGCCCGACCGCACGCCCAGCGGCGGCGAGATGCTGACCGTCGGCGATTACAACTTCGAGCTGATCTGGACGCCGGGGCACTCACCGGGCCACATCTGCCTCTACGACGCGGACCGCCAGCTGCTCATCTCCGGCGACCACATCCTCCCAAGCATCACCCCGAACGTCAGCCTTCACCCCCAGCAGCGCGAGAACCCGCTGCAGGATTTCCTGGACAGCATCGAGAAGGTGGCGAGCCTCAAGGTGAAGCACACGCTGCCGGCCCACGAGTGGGACTTCTCGGACTTCCAGAAGCGCATCGAGGAATTGCGGGTGCACCACCACGCCCGGCTGGACGATATGCTCGAGGCGGTGGGCACCGAGGGCGCGGTTACCGCCACTGAGGTCGCGCGCCGCGTCCGCTGGACGACGGGATCGTATGAGAGTTTCCCGCCGTGGATGAAGCGCGCCGCCATCGGGGAGGCGCTATCGCACCTGGTCTATCTCGCGCGCCACGGCCGCCTGGCCATGCACGAGGACGAGGGCCTGGTCCAGTTCCAGGCCACCTGAGCAGCTCGATTACCGCGTCCGCTCCCTGAAATACCGCTC
The DNA here is from genome assembly GCA_035702935.1 of Dehalococcoidia bacterium. Lineage (GTDB taxonomy): Bacteria > Chloroflexota > Dehalococcoidia > SM23-28-2 > RBG-16-64-32 > DASSZB01. The sequence goes on along the minus strand of DASSZB010000384.1, from coordinate 659 downwards.
CAGTGCCCGTTCGAATCCGGGTGGTATCTGCGCCACCCCAACCGGGTTCGCGCCCATCTCCTCACCATGCCCCGCCCGGATGGCCGCGACCTGTGCCCACGCCTTCGCAGCGTGAAAAGCCTGCCAATAGCGCAGCCGTTCCCGCTCCACGGGCATCTGTTGCTCGTAGCAACGGACGTACCGGCGGCCGAGATACCCGCGCGCTGCGGTCAGCAGGATCCGCTCGGCGCGACTCCGCGACAGGGGCGGCGCCAGCCAGAACAGGGCCAGGGTGCGCGCCAGGTCGTGGTGCCGGTCCCCGATGGCCGCATCCGACCAGTCCAGGACGTGCTCGTTGCGGTTTTCCGAGAGCATCACATTAAGCGGGTGGAAGTCATTGTGCAGAAGGCAAGGGTGCTCGTCGGAAACCATGGCACGGTTGTCTTCCAACCACCTCAGCGGCGCGCGCAGGTCTGCCAGTTCGTAGTGCTCGACGTGTTCGCGCAGTTCAGCCAGTTGCCGGTCCACCAGGGACGTCTCGTACGAAAGTGGACAACCCACCAGCGGCAATTTGTGCAGCCGCACGTGGAGCAGGGCCATCCGGCGCAGGAGCCCCGGTATCGCCATGGGATTCTTGAAGCGGTCCAGCATCGGCGAGCCGGGGACTCGCTCCATGACCA
>DASSZB010000274.1:0-15194 GCA_035702935.1 Dehalococcoidia bacterium | reverse complement strand
GACGTCGAGCAGGCCGAAGTAGGCTGTGAGCCCCGTGATTCCGAGCACACTCATGTGATGGGTCAGCGGAGCGCGCACCGCCAGTGGCCGGACGCTCTTTGCGGGGTGGACCGCGTATTCCTGCCAGCCGCTCTCACACGTCACGACGGTGCCAACGGGGATGCCGGCGCCGTTTTCGTCGACGACCTCGGCCAGGGTGAAGCCGGCCATGACATCGCCCTCGCCGATCTGCTCCCGGTAGGTGCGGCCGCGCATCCAGGCGCGGTTGGCGGGGTCAATCGACAGCAACACCGTGCGGCAGAGCACCTCGCCGGGGCCGGGCCGACCGATGGTGGAGTCGACGGCACGGAAGTGGCGTTCCTCCAGGTGTCCGGAGGGGCGCTCTGCGAGCAGAATCTGGCGGTTGGGGCGCGTGTCGTCGTCAGGCATGGAGACCTCCTAGCCGGGGATGGTATCAGACGCCAGCCTGCATTGGGCATCTGCTATAATCCACTGAGGCCGCCGTTGAGGCGGCCGCCGTTGCGGAATGGTGTAACGGTAGCACGACTGACTCTGGATCAGTTAGTCTAGGTTCGAATCCTAGTTCCGCAGCCATGTGGCGCATTCGTCTAGCGGCCCAGGACGCCGCCCTCTCAAGGCGGAGATCACGGGTTCGAATCCCGTATGCGCCACCACGATGACAAAACAAGAGGCCGAAGCTAATGCTTCGGCCTCTTGCATGCCTGCCTTGCTGCAAGCGGCGGGCTAGTGTCTCTGCGGATGCGAGAGTAGCGTTCCGAGCGCCCGGTAAGCCCTCGGGTTGAATACGAGGCCGACGTGGGTGCCGCCCACCTCGTGGTTGCGGCGGGGGTCGCGTTCCTGGGAGTCATGCCAGTCGACGACACCGTCCGCGCGGGTGTAGATGGCGGCGTGGTGGACGTGCCTGGGCAGGGGCCGCACGACGTCCTGGGCGAAACCGCAGCCGCACTCCTGGGTCAGGCAGTCCTCCCGGTGCCCGCTGAGGAGCTCGCGGGCCGCCTGCATCACGACAGCGGCGCCGATGACAGCCGGGTGCGCGTGCACGGCCTGCACGGGGCTTCCGAGATAGATGAGCTGCGAGACGCTGTCCGGGCGCTGCAGGCAGGCTTTGCGCCCGAGGACGCCGCCAAGGCTGTGGCCAACTATGCGGACTCTGCGTCCGGTCTCCCGCCTGGCGTGCTCGATGGTCCCGATTAGCTTCCTGGTGAGGCGTCCGGGGCACTCGGCGTTGAAGCCGATGCGGGACATGTACGGCCGGTACCCCACGCGGCGCAGCCACAAGTACAACTCCGAGAGGTACGCGTCCACGCCCATGAAGCCGGGCACAAGGACGACGGGGCTTCCGTCTCCACGGGGGACGCCTGCCCCGTAGTAGACGGGGGACATCCTCAGCGCGAGCCAGTCCACGGGCCAGAGCGTCTCCTTCCAGATGGGAGGCACCGCGGACCCGGAACTCGATTCAACGGTCATCGAGCGGTGGTGGCGGACTCTCGTGGCAACCATATCTCACATGTCTCCAGATAGATAGACGGACAATACCGGAAGTTGGTTGCCTGAAACGGGTGAACGGACGGTTAATCGGGGCAAATACTGAAAGGAAGCCCCTCTGTGCTATCCTTTGCTCTCGGAGGTCGCCACCATGCCCAGGCAATCCGCGCGCTTCGCGTTCATCGAGCAACTGCTGGCGGAAGGCGTCACCCACGTATTCGGCAACCCGGGGACGACGGAACAGGGCTTCCAGGACGCCCTGCAGGAATACCCCCAGCTCCAGTACATCCTGGCCCTCCAGGAGAGCGTCGCGGTGGGCGCGGCGGACGGCTATGCGCGGGCCAGCGGCCGGCCGGCGTTCGTGCAGCTGCACATCATGCCCGGTCTCGGCAACGCGATGGGGATGCTGTACAACTCGTACCGCATGCGCACGCCGTTGGTGGTCTACGCCGGGCAACACCCGCAGCGCGGCAACGCGCAGGAGCCCATCCTATCCGGCGACCTCGTGCGCCTCGCCGAACCGGTGACGAAATGGGCCGTGGAGGCGCAGGACGCGAGCGAGGTCCCCATTCTGCTCCGCAGGGCGTTTAAGACGGCGATGGAGCCGCCCCGCGGCCCGGTTTTCGTTTCCGTGCCGACGAACGTCATGGACGAGGAGTCGGAAGCAGACATCGTCCCGTCGGTACCGGCGGACACGCGCGTTCACGCCGGCGCCGATGCCATTGAGCGCGTCGCCGCCATCCTCTCCGATGCGCGGGCACCCGTCATCATCTGCGGTGACGGCGTAGCGGTCAGCGGCGGACAGGCCGAACTCGTGCAATTGGCCGAGACGATCGGCGCGCGGGTGCACTCGTCATTCGCGGCGGAACTGCCGTTTCCCTCGGCTCACCCGCTGTACGCCGGCCTCCTGAACGTTGTGTCAACGCCTGCTCTGAAGGGGCAGCTTTCGGTGGCAGACGTCATCTTCGCGGTGGGCACGCCCGTGCTGCCGCTGCTCTTTCCAATCGACGAGTCTCCGTTCCCGGACGGCGCGAAGGTTATCCATATCGATCTCGACGCCTGGGAGATCGGGAAGAACTGGCCGGTGGACATCGGGATCGTCGCTGACCCGCGCCTGGCCATGGCGGACATCCTGGCGGCGCTCAGGCGGACGATGACAGACTCGCAGAGGGAGGCCGCTTCGCAGAGGGCCGCGGCGGTGGAAACGACGAACGGGCAGCTTCTGCAGGCGATGGAAGGGGCGGCAAAGGCGCGCTGGGACACGAGCCCCATGAGCTCAGGCCGCTTGATGGCCGAAATGGGCGGGGCCATGCTGCCAGACACGGTGCTCTTCGACGAGTCCATCACGTCCGGCGGCTACCTGATGCGCTACCTGCGGTTCAGCGAGACGGGGCGGCACTACCGGGCCATCGGCGGAGGGCTGGGGCCGGGGATGCCCAATCCGATCGGCATCAAGCTGGCGCGTCCGGACCGGCCGGTCCTGTCGGTCATCGGGGACGGGGCCGCGCTTTACACGATCCAGGCGCTCTGGACGGCCGCGCACCACAAGGTCCCCGTCACCTGGGTTGTGGCCAACAACCGGAGTTACCGCATCCTAAAGCTCAATATGCTCGAATACCTGGGCGAGGGAGCGGCCGGCCGCCGGTTTATGGAGATGGACATGACCGACCCGGAACTGGATTTCTCACAGATCGCCGCCGCCTTCGGTGTCAAGGGGGTGCGGGTGCAGCACGGCGACGAGGTGGGGGACGCGATACGCGAGGCGCAGCAGTCGGGCGAACCCCGGCTCGTCGACGCCGTGATCGATGGCGACGTGCGCACGCGCTGGCTCTAACAGCGTTTCCAAACGTGCCTGCGCTCGATTACGATGTTCCTGACGGAACAAAATGACCTATGGATGATGTCAAGCAGGAGTACCGGAAAGCATACGAGGACTGGCAGACACAACTGGCAGGGCTACACCGTGTGTTGCTGGACGGCGAGCGCATGGAGCCTCCGAAGCTGAAGGCACTTCTCAACCGCGAGGCGCGGGCTCTTGAGCGCTTCGAAGCTGCTCGACGGCGTTTGCTAGGCCTCTCCGACTAGTTTCCGGCTAATTTCTCGATGAGTGATCCCCGTATCTCCGCCTTCAGGCCGTTCGTTTTAATGGTGTATGACGAATGCGGCGACTTGGACAATCAGGTTGACAGAGTCCTTAGAGGACCGTAAACGGGTTCCGGCAGCACCCGGCGCAGAGGAACGCGATGACCGGACCCTGGTCGTCGCGGAGTGGGAGGTCGTCCGGCGCGCGCAGCACTTCGACGAAGACGCGCTGAAGTCACTCTACGAAGCCTACTACCCGAAGATCTACGGGTACGCATTCCTGCAGATGGGCGACGTGCAGGCCGCCGAGGACCTGGCATCCGACGTCATGCTCAAAATGATCGAGTCGATCAAGTCCTACCAGTTCAAAGGACTGCCCTTCGGAGCATGGGTCTTCCGTATCGCCCGCAACCGCCTCATCGACCTGCACCGCCGGCGGAAGCGCCGCGGCGAAGTTGACCTTTCCGAGACGCTGGCGGGAACGCTGGCCAGCCCTCTTTCCATGGCTGAGCGCGCCCTCGAGCGCGGCCAGCTTCAGGTAGCGATGAAGCACCTCACGGACGAGCAGCGGCAGGTCATTGTCTTGAAGTTCATCCAGGGGTTTGACAACCGTTCCATCGGTCGCATCATGGGGCGCAGCGAAGGCGCCATCAAGTCGCTCCAGCACCGCGCGCTGCACGCGCTGCGCCGCGTGCTCTACCAGGGGGACTTCTAGCATGCGGTTCCGCAGCTTCCATTCCATCCTCGACGAATGCGTTGAGGCGATGCGGCACGGCTCGACCGTAGAGTCGTGCCTCTCCCGCTACCCCCGGCATGCGCATCGCTTGAAGCCGCTGCTGGCGCTGGCCGAGCGCGTTCGGCGGACGCCCAGCGCACAGCCGCGGCCGTGGGCTCAAGCCACGGCCTGGAGCGCTGTCCGCCAGCGCGCCGCGGACCTTCGTGCGGGCAAGCGCCGGAGGGATCCAATCCAGGTTAACCTGGGCTGGCTGAAGCCCGTGGCGCTGGCTTTCGCTTTCTTGATCGCGGTTGGCGCGGGGGGTGGCGCGACCGCTTTTGCCTCGCAGGATGCCCTGCCCAGCGACACGCTTTACCCTGTCAAGCTCTTCACAGAAGACGTGCACGTCTGGCTGACCTTCGATGACTCCAGCCGGGCCGACCTCCTGCTCGGTCACTCTGACGAACGCATGCAAGAGATTGCGACGCTCGTATCGCGCGATGAACCCATCCCGGAGAACGTGCTTTCCGCGCTCCGGAACCGAAACAAGGACGCGCAGTCGATCATCAACGAACACCCCGAGGAGACGGTGCTGCTGGACCGGTCACGCAGGCAGGCGGAATCCCAGGAGCGGATGCTCGTCGCCCTCTGGGAGCAGATTGATGGAGCGGCCCGCAACGAGTATACGAGCGCCGTGGCCCAGATCCACAACAGCCGCCTGGGCGGCAATGACGCGACGGCCGCGGTGCTTCAACCGGAGGATCTCGAGGGCGGCATCCGGACTATAACAGGCACTGTTGACGCTATGGGCGACGGGGTCTGGAGCGTCGGAGGATACGAGATAAGGGTTGACGCGCGCACCATTGGGGCGCTGGGGATCGAGGCCGGTTCCACGGCCACATTCACCGTGGGCCACAGCAACAGCGGCCGGCGCTACGCCCTATCGGCCAACTTGATCGGAAGCGGAGACCCGCCGAGCCAGGCTGTCGTATACGGCGAAGTGGAAGAGGTAACGAACGAAGGCGTCCGGATCGCGGGTCAGCTGATTCCGCTGACGCCCGAGACGCTGAAGAAGCTCAAGATAAAGAAGGGACAGTCGATCCAGGTTTCGGTCCACCGGACAGACGAAGGGGTTGTGGCGACGGAAGTATCCGGCGGCGCGTCCTCTTTTGCCGCCGGCGGCAACCGGACCCTTGTCTTCGAGGGGACCATTGAGTCGGCGGGGGAAGGTGACTCTGGCGAATGGGACATCGGGGGCCTGACGTTCGCCGACACGCCGCGGACGCTGCTGGACCTGACGGGCGGCCCCGCGGTGGCGGGCGCCCGCGCGATCGTGGAAGCGAAGCGGTCAGGAGACAAGCTGACAGCGGAGAGCATCACTATCCTCAAGTCAGCCGCCACGGACGGCCGAGTCTACCTTGTGGGGACGTTTGAAGGTACCAGGGGCGGAGGAATCTGGGTCGTCAGCGGCCTCACGATGAGCGGCAGCACCGTCGCCGAGCCGGAGGCGAACAGCCTCGTAGCCATCAACGCGTCGGAAGCCGACGGCGTGCTGACAGTGGAACGGGTTGAGGTGGTCACAGGCCCTGAGGACGAGCCGTTGTCCCGTTTCAAGGGAACGGCGATCGCCATCGACGGCAGCACGTGGAGCATGGAGATCGGCGACATCCGGGTGACGTCTACGGCGGAAATTTCGGGCGAGCCGCTCGAGGGGGCACGGGCGATCGTGTGGTACGGTTCCAACGAAGGCGTGCTCCAGGCCCGCTACGTCCATGTACTGGACGAGGAACCCGTCGTGGCGCCGGCTGAAGCGCCCTCCACGCCTTAGCGCGGGATCTTTCAAGATTCCCATTCGGGTCAGACTGCCCTACAATTCGTAATCGGGGCCCCCGTCGTCTAGAGGCCCAGGACATCACCCTTTCAAGGTGGAGATCGCGGGTTCGAATCCCGCCGGGGGCACCAAGTTCCCACCTGATATCTCAACCCGGGGCGAGCGCCGTTCGCCCCTACGCTGCGGGGGGTTCGCAATGCCCGAGTTCACCGACATCCTCTACGAGAAGCACGGCCGCGTCCGCGGCGCCGCCTGGCTGACGATTAACCGGCCGGACCTGATGAACTCGTTCACCGGCCACACGCTGGACGAGATGAAGCGGGCGGTCGAAGACGCGAACGAGGACCCCGCAGTCGGCGTCCTCGTCATCACCGGCGCGGGCGACCGGGCGTTTTGTGCCGGTGGAGACGTGCGGTGGCTGCAGGAGGTCCAGCAGGGAGGGCAGGGCGGACAAGCGGCACCGATGGACCCGCACGCGGGGATCGAGGACTTCCTGAAGCCGGTGATCGCGCGGGTCAACGGCTACAGCATCGGCGGCGGGAACCACCTGGCGTACTTCAGCGACTTCACCATCGCGTCGGATCGGGCGACGTTTGCCCAGGTGGGCCCGCGGGTCGGGAGCCCGGCGGCCGGACACTGGGTGTCGTACCTGACGCACGTGGTGGGCGCGAAGAAGGCGAAGGAGATCTGGATGCTCTGCCGGCGCTACAGCGCGCAGGAGGCGCTGGAGATGGGGCTGGTCAACGCAGTCGTCCCGCACGAGAAGCTGGATGAGGAAGTCGACAGATGGTGCACGGAGCTGATGCAGAAGAGCCCGAGCTGCCTGAAGATACTGAAGGCGTCCTTCCGGGAGGTGTTCCAGCCGCTGCGGCAGCCGGACCGAAACTGGGTCCGCGAGCTGGCGCCGGACTTCTTCCAGACGGGCGAGGCAGACGAGGGCAAAGACGCCTTCCTGGAGCGCCGGGAGCCTGACTTTTCCCGGTTCCCGCGGTAATCGCCTGGGTCTCCAATTTCCCCCGCCCAGGACCCGTGTTCCTTCTTCCATACCCGCGATTGTGCCAACTTTCACGCTCTGCTAGACTCTGCCGTCGGAGGTTTACCAAAGTATGGAACTTGTCTGGCTGATACCAATCGCCGGCACGGCCGCCGTGCTTTACGCCGTCTGGCTTGCCTACGACGTCCTCAAGCGTGACGAAGGAACCGACGCGATGAAGGACGTCGCCTCGATGATCTTCGAAGGCGCGATGGCGTTCCTCAGGCGCCAGTACGGCACCATCGCCCTGCTGGCCCTGGTCACGGCCGTCGCCATCGGCGTCATCGTGGGCGCCGTCTCCGAGGGCGTGAAGGACATTCTCGCGTCCGGCGGTGACGTCACCTACGGCGACACCCAGGTCGGTCAGTGGGAGGAAGGCCTGCTCACGGCTATTGCCTTCCTCGTTGGGGCCGCCTGCTCCGGGCTCGCCGGTTACATCGGGATGTACATTTCGGTGCGCTCCAACTCGCGGACCGCGTCGGCGGCCACGCGAAGCCTGAAGGAGGCGATCACAGTCTCCCTGCGCGGCGGCGCGGTTTCCGGCTTCCTCGTGGTAGCCCTGAGCCTCATCGGCGTGTCGAGCATCTTCATCATCTACAGTGAGGTGCTGGGGAACTCAAAGGCCATCGCGCCCTTCCTGATCGTCGGCTTTGGCTTCGGCGCCAGCTTCGTCGCGCTTTTTGCCCAGCTCGGCGGCGGTATCTATACCACGGCAGCCGATGTCGGCGCTGACCTCGTCGGCAAGGTCGAGGCGGGGATTCCCGAGGACGACCCCCGCAACGCGGCCGTCATCGCGGACCTCGTCGGCGACAACGTAGGCGACTGCGCCGGCCGTGGCGCCGACCTGTTCGAGTCCATGTCGGCCGAGAACATCGGCGCCATGATCCTCGGTGTCGCCATCTACGCGGTGACGGGAAACCTGGAGTGGGTCATCTTCCCGCTCGTCCTGCGCTCCTTCGGAATTCTCGCCACCATCATCGGCCTCGCCTCCGTCCCCTTCTTCGCGAAAGACGACCCGAAACAGAACCCGATGACGCCGCTGAACAACGGCTACTTCATCGTCTCGGCGCTGTCGGTCGTCGGCCTCTTCATCACGACCAACGTGATGCTGGGGGACGAGTGGTGGCGCTTCTTCATCTGCGGCGTCATCGGCATCGCCACCGGCATCGCCTTCGTCTACATCACTCAGTACTACACCTCGGGCAGCTGGCGCCCGGTCAAGGAGATCGCAGAGGCCTCGCGGACGGGTCCTGCCACCAACATCATCATCGGCACCGCCGTTGGCCTGGAAACAACCGCAGCTACGGCACTCACCATCGGCGTTGCGCTCGTCGCCTCCTTCGCCATCGGCCACGAAGCCGTGGTCACCGGTGACAACGGCTCGATCAGCGGCTTCAGCACCGGTGTCTTCGGCACGGCGGTCGCCACCATGGGCATGCTCATGTCAGCAGCCTATGTCCTTTCGATGGACACATTCGGACCGATCACGGACAACGCCGGCGGCATCACCGAGATGTCCGGAGCGCCGGAAGAAGCGCGTCACATCACGGATTCGCTCGACTCCGTTGGTAACACGACGAAGGCGCTTACCAAGGGCTACGCGGTGGCCTCTGCCGGCCTCGCGGCCTTCCTGTTGTTCAGCGCTTACCTGGATAAGGTCAAGGAGCGGCTCGAATTGCCGCTCAACCAGGAGCTCCCCATCGACCTCTCCGACGTCGACGTTTTCGTCGGCGGACTAGTTGGCGCCATGCTGGTCTTCGTCTTCTCCTCGCTGGCTATCCGCGCCGTTGGCTCAGCGGCCGGCGACATCATCGAGGAAGTCCGGCGCCAGTTCCGCGAAGACCCCGGCATTATGGCCGGCACGTCCCGCCCCGACTACGGCCGGGCGGTCGACATCACCGCCCGCGCTTCCCTGCGCAACATGATCGCCCCGGGTCTGCTCGCAGTGAGCCTGCCGGTCATCGTTGGCCTGGTGTTCCGCTACGCCCGTCCGGAGACAGCATACCTTGGGCTCCCCATGGCACATCACGACGGCTGGCTTGCCGTCTCCGGGACGCTGATGATCGGCACCATCGTGGGCATAGTGATGGCGACGTTCTTCAACAACGTCGGCGGCGCCTGGGACAATGCCAAAAAGTTCATCGAAGCCGGCAACCTGAAGGCAGCCGATGGCTCAGTTGAGGGTAAGGGCACGGAGCCCCACAAGGCTGCCGTTGTCGGCGACACCGTCGGCGACCCCTTCAAGGACACGGCCGGGCCGTCCCTCCACGTGCTGGTGAAGCTGCTCAGCACGATCACGCTGGTGATGGCCCCGCTCTTCATCCCTTAGCGGCTACGAGACTCGAACACCAAAGGCCCGGACCGCCTGGTCCGGGCCTTTCCCGTTGCCGGTGCCGCCTACGTCTTCTCGAATCGTTCCACGGGGAGCACGAACACGATCGCGCCGCCCACCCTGATCTGGCGCGGCTCCGAAGGTGCCATGCTGCCGGGCAAGGGCAACGCGGGCACGGGCACCAGTTCCGTCCGGGCCCGGCACTCCGAGCGGATAATGGCGATGACGCGGTCAACGTCCTCGGCATCCACGCCGGAGAAGATGGTGGCGTTCCCCCGCTTCATGAAGCCGCCTGTGCTGCTCACCTTGGTGGCCGGATATCCGCGCTCGACGAGCTTCCGTATGAGGGTGTCCGCGTCGTCGTTGGACGCGATGATCACCAGGAGCTTCTGATCAGACTGCCGCACGTCTTATGCAGCCTCGTTCCCATTGGCGGGGGCGCCTCCCGTTGCGTCTTCGCCGCTCTTCTGAAGCTGCTCGCGGAGCGCTTTACGGGTCTCACTTCCAGGCTGAGGCGCCAGCACCAGGCCCACGGCGACGCCGAGGGCGATACCCAGCAGAAGGCCGAGCAGGAATCGCATTCTTGGTGCCCTCCTTTTGACAGCGCCGTTCGGACCTGAGGCAGCCCGATACTAGCAACGCCCATCGTGGGGTGTCAACCGCCACACGACACCATCGTTACGCGATTGTTGCCCTATCCCAGGCGGTGTTTAGGTTGCGTGAATCGGAAGGCATCTACGCTCGCTGCAGTATCACTGGACGGAGGAAGATGCCACGCGAACGCGCATCTGAGGGCCGCGATTGTGCGTATGAAGATGCAGACCAAAGGACTGGTTTCGACGGGCAAACGTCTCGTCAAGGAAGTCGGAGAAGACGACGTGAGCGGCCTGGCCGCCGAAATGGCGTACAGGCTGCTCCTCGCCATGTTCCCTTTCTTCATCTTCCTTGCCGCGGTGGGCGCCTTCGTGGCGTCCGCTCTGAACATTGACAATCCAACCGAGCGGATCATGGACAGCCTCGGCGACGCGCTGCCGCAGGACGCTGCTGGCGTGCTTGAGGACCAGCTCCAGCAGGTGCTCGGGGAGCGCAACGTCGGCCTGTTGTCCCTCGGCATTGTGGCTGCTATTTGGGCAGCCAGCGGTGCCATGAACACGCTGATTAAGGCGCTCAACCGTGTTTACGACATCCAGGAAAGCCGGCCAATCTGGAAGAAGTATCCTCTTGCTGTCGGTCTCACCCTGCTTGCGGGATTCTTCTTCATCGCCGCGTTCACCGTGCTGCTGATTGGCCAGTTCTTCACCCGTGAAATCGCCGACGAGTTGGGGATGGGCAGCGTTGCGCGGGCGCTCATGTACTGGGGTCGCTTCCCGTTCGCGGCCGCCCTGCTACTCGGCGTCGTGTCCTTCCTGTATTGGGCGGCACCCAACACAAAGATGCCGTTCCGATGGGTAACCCCTGGTGCGCTGGTGTTCATAGTCGCATGGATCGCCTTCACGGTTGGTTTTGGCTTCTACGTGGCGAACCTCGGCTCGTATAACTCGACGTATGGGACGCTGGGCGGGGTGGTAGTCCTCATGATGTGGCTGTATCTGTCCAGTTTCATACTGCTCGTCGCCGCCGAAATCAACGCTATCGTCCTCGAAAAGGCGGAGACTGAAGATACGCCGGCGTGGCAGCCCACCGCTGCTCAGGACATGACTCGGCACGGAGGCCCTGCGCAGGAAGCGGGCGACCGGCCAACCCGTGGGCCGGACAGCGCGACGTCTGGTACAACCGACGGCGATGCCTCTCACGGCAAGCTCGGCGTGGTGACGATCGCCCTGGGTGGTACCGTGGCCACCCTTACGGCCTGGCGGGCCATTACCCAGCCTTCGGCCGCGGAGGACGGTGCCGAATCGCGGCATGCCGACGAGCAGCCCGCCGCCCCTTCCTAGGCGCCCACGGTTGTCCGTTTCCCCTTATACCTCCGCTCCCGTATCATCTCCCTCATGAGCGACAAGCCTTCCATGGAGACGTTTGTCTCGCTGTGTAAACGGCGAGGCTTCGTCTTCCAGTCCAGCGAAATCTACGGCGGTATAGGCGGGTTCTGGGACTACGGCCCCCTCGGCGTCGAAATGAAGAACGCCATCAAGCAGAACTGGTGGCGGGCCATGGTCCAGCACCGTGACGACGTGGTCGGCATCGACGCCTCCATCATCATGAATCCGCGCGTCTGGGAGGCCTCCGGCCACGTAGCGACCTTCGCCGATCCAATGGTGGACTGCAAAGACTGTAAGCGCCGCTGGCGAACCGATGACCTCAAACCGAATGACAAGGGTGAGATCCGGTGTCCTGAGTGCGGCGGCGAGTTGACCGAGTCCCGCATGTTTAACCTGATGTTCAAGACGTACGTCGGCCCGGTCGCGGATGAGGCTTCCGTCGTCTACCTGCGGCCGGAGACGGCCCAGGCTATGTTCGTCAACTTCGATAACGTCCTCACCACCACTCGCCGCAAGCTCCCCTTCGGCATCGCCCAGATAGGCCGCTCGTTCCGCAACGAGATAACCCCGGGAAACTTCATCTTCCGCGACCGCGAGTTCGAGCAGATGGAGATGGAGTACTTCGTGGTGCCCGGTACCGACGAGGAATGGCACGACAAGTGGATCGAGGAGCGCTTCAACTGGTGGCTGGGCCTCGGCGTGCGCAAGGAGAACCTGCAGATCCGCGAGCACGCCAAAGAGGAGCTATCACACTACTCCAAGCGCACCGTCGACATCGAGTACGACTTCCCCTTCGCGGGCTTCGCCGAAATCGAGGGCATCGCCAACCGTACCGACTTCGATCTCAAGCAGCACGAGCAGCACGCCGGACGCACGCTGCAGTACTTTGACGAGGCGAATAACGAGCACATCGTCCCGTATGTGATCGAACCGGCGATGGGTGTCGACCGATGCTTCCTCACTGTGCTGATCGACGCCTACGCCGAAGAAGAAGTGAAGGGCGAAAAGCGCGTGGTGCTCCGGCTGAAGCCCGAGCTGGCGCCGGTCAAGGTCGCCATCCTGCCGCTGTCACGCAACGAGCAACTGGCGCCGACATCCCGGGCGGTATGGGATATGCTGCGGCCACATTTCATGAGCCAGTTCGACGACGCGCAGTCGATCGGCCGTCGCTACAGGCGCCAGGACGAAATCGGCACGCCGTACTGCGTCACGATCGACTTCGACACCCTCGAAGACAACGCCGTCACCATCCGCGACCGCGATGAGATGACGCAGGACCGTGTGCCGATCGTAAACCTGGTGGGCGCGCTGCGGGAGAAGCTCGGGGGCTGCTGAAGCCTCCCGCGAATAGCGTGAGTCGGTTCTTCCCGCCCGGCAAGCGTGTCCAGTTGCGGGAAGTCTGGGACGGGCGGACGTGGGAGATCCGAGAGGGGATAATCGTCCGCGATGACCCGGGCGTGACCGTGGTGTACACGCCGCCCGGCGCCCCGGCCACCATTGCCGCGGGGGACGACGGAGTGCGGCTGCGGCTGCCCCTGCCGGGCTGGGAGCTGCGACCGGCGAAGTCCCCGGACCGCCACTTCCTGGCGGTCCACAAGCCAGGAACGGCGCACACAATGCTCGTGATCTGGGACGTCGATTGGAACCTCCTCTGCTGGTACATCAACCTCGAGACGGACCTCGAGCGGACGGAAGCGGGGTTCGAATACGTCGATCACTTCCTGGACATCGTGGTGGAGCCTGATATGCAGGCGTGGCGGTGGAAGGACGAGGACGAGCTGGAGGAGGCGGTGGCGTCGGGGCTGGTGACGGCCGACGAGGCGGAGGCGTTCCGGGCGGAGGGCGAGCAGGCGCTGGAGCAGCTACTGCGGCGAGAGGCGCCGTACGACGAGCCGTGGGAGGACTGGCGACCGCAAAAGTAAAGGCGGCCCGTAGCAGGCCGCCTCGCTTGCTGTGCTGCCGCTGGTTAAGCCGGCTTCAGCGCGTTCACCCGCTCCCGCACCGGGCCCGCGTCCTTGTACCACTTCGCGTTCAGTTCCGTGTATTCCTTGTACTGGTCCGGGACGTCGTCTTCGGCGAAGATGGCGGTCACAGGGCAGACGGGCTCACAGGCGCCGCAGTCGATGCACTCGTCGGGGTCGATGTACTCCATGCGGTCAGTGCCTTCTTCGAAGTGGATGCAATCGACGGGGCAGACCTCAACGCAGGACTTGTCCAGGACGTCGATACAGGGCTCGGTGATCACGTAGGTCATTGTGCGCTCCTTCTCTGACCTCGGTGCTTTTTAGGCATAAGTTGCTGTGTAAAACTGGTCAATTTCAGACCCAACCACAATTTATCGCTCGCTCGCCTGGCAGTCAAGGGATTTCGGCGGCCAAAGGCGGAAACCTTAACGCTTCCAGAACTGCCAGGGCTTTCTCCGGGCGCGCGCCGCTTCCTGCGCGGCCTTGCGGTCCGCTTCGACGATTTCTCTCGCCCGCGTCGATGGCACCTGGCGGCGTAGCAGCGTCATCTCCTCGGCGAGCCGCGACGCATACGACGGGTCACCAGCAATCTCCGGGAACAGCACCCGCAGGCGGTCATCGAAACCCGGCGCGGTCGACCGAGGTCTGTGGCTGGCGCCGGCCATAGTGTCGAGCATGGAGTACATCTTGAGTTCGCTGATCACGGCGGAAAAGGCGCCCGAAAGCAGCATGGTCTGCAACGGCGAGAGTTCGATGGTAGCGGATTCTTGATTGAGCTGGCCGTCGATCACGGGCAACACCTCCGCCAGGCCGTGCTCGTACTCGGAGAGGGTTTCGTGATCGATCTCGGAGCCCGGCCGCGACATGTGATAGGAGACGGCGAGGGCGACGAGGCGCGCCTGGTGGTTGGGGAGGCGGAGAGCGAAGCGGGTCATCTACTCCCCCGCCGCGACCGCCTCTCGCACGCGGGGGCGGCGGCCCAGGACGTGCCGGAGGTAGCGGCCGGTGAGGCTCTCCTTGACCTGCGCCACATCCTCGGGTGTGCCTTCGGCGATGATCTCGCCGCCGCGGTCCCCGCCCAGGGGGCCGAGGTCGATGATGTGGTCGGCCTGCTTGATGACGTCCAGGTGGTGCTCGATGACAAGGACCGTGTTACCCGTGTCCACCAGCCGCTGCAGCACGCCGAGGAGCGCCTTCACATCCTCGAAGGAGAGGCCGGTAGTCGGCTCGTCCAGGATGTACAGGGTGCGGCCTGTCGCCCGGCGTGACAGCTCCGTGGCCAGCTTCACGCGCTGGGCCTCGCCGCCAGAGAGGGTCGTCGCCGGCTGGCCGACGGTGATGTAGCCCAGTCCAACGTCGCGCAGGGTCTCCAGCTTCGTGCGGACGCGCGGAAACGCCTGGAAGAACTCGCAGGCCTGCTCCACGGTCATGCCCAGCACCTCGGCGATGTTCTTGCCGCGGAAGAGGATCTCGAGGGCTTCCCGGTTGTAGCGGGCGCCGTGGCAGGCCTCGCAGGGAACCTCGACGTCGGGAAGGAACTGCATCTCGATCTGGATGTAGCCTTCGCCCTGGCAGGACTCGCAGCGCCCGCCCTTGACGTTGAAGGAGAATCTTCCCGGTGCATAACCCCGCAACCGCGCCTCAGGCACGGAGGCGAATAGCTCCCGGATGGGTGTGAACGTGCCGGTGTATGTGGCCGGGTTCGACCGCGGCGTCCGCCCGATGGGCGACTGGTCGATGATCACGACCTTG
>DASSZB010000268.1:0-7505 GCA_035702935.1 Dehalococcoidia bacterium | reverse complement strand
GGCGTACAGTATCTCCCCGAGAGTCCCGACATGGCGATGAAAGTAGCCAAGGACTGGGGCCTGAAGAATGGCGTCGCTCCCACCGAGATCGTCAAGATACAGGTGCAGTCCACGAAGGCCACCAACGATTCAGTCTACGTGGAGCTGCGGACCAAGTTCAGCTGGATATTCGGGCGTGTCCTGGGGCAGACGACCAGCCCGGTCCCCGCAAAAGCCAAGGCCATAGTCGGCTCTCTCTCCGGCAACGATCAGATGATGCCGTGGGCAATGGTCCTGGGCGAGTCAGCCTGTCTGGACTCTTCTGGTAACCCCATCTTCGGTATCACGTGCAGCGTTAAGGTCGGCGCGGACTCCAGCGCGATCAATGGTTGGTACGGAGCCCTGGACTACGATGGGACGGGCGGCGGCTCAAATGAATACGAGTCGAACATTGTCGACAACACGGTCGCCTGGAAGTACTGCATCGCGGGCGACCCGTCGCCTGGATGCGTATCGGCCGTCCCTGCAATAGACACATGGGACGGTAACAAGGTTGGCGGTACCGGCCATGGGATTGACACCAGGTTGTCGGAAGCACCGTGCGACACGAACGGGAACGACGTCGACGATTTTCTCGAGGTATTCAAGCCCAATACGACAGGTGGTGGCGCAACCTATACCGTAATCTGTGAAAGCCCCCGCCTCGTCATCATCCCCATCGTCAGCTACACGGAAACGCCCATTCACGAGGTGACCATCCGGGGATGGAGCCTGGGCTACCTGAATGGATACGAGTGCGTTAGCTCAACGGGAAACTCCAACAACTGCAAGGCACAGGGGCACTGGGAGGTCCAGATCACCATGGTCGACGCCGTGTATTCCCAGTCAAGCGGGTTCATCACGGCTTACACGGCCGGCGCTCCGGTCAAGATCCGCCGCCTGATCGAGTAACCAAATCCACGCGCAATAACCTGGGGCCGGTCCTTTCGACCGGCCCCAGACGCACGTCCGGGAGACGCGCTCCTGGGCCCCGCAGGCCCGTCCGCTGTGACTCAGGGAGCCGGCGGCACCGGCGCACGAGACGGCGGGGGTAACCCGCGAAAATTTCGGCTCACCAATGACGATTCATTGTAACGGCAGTAGGAAACATCGCATCTAATCTGTGTAGCCGTTCTTAACAGTTATTGCGGTGCCGGGCTCATATGTTTCGGAACCGTAAATCGGCAGGATGACAAGCCGGCGTCTGATACACGCCCCAGTACGAGGTGGAATATGGCTATCAAAGGAATGACGGTAGGCTCACGAGGCGGGAAGCTTTCACTGCTGCTCGGCGTGGGGCTCGGAGTGGTGGCGGCGGCCCTGATCGTCGTCTACCTGAGTGGTGCCAAGGGCGAAGGTGGTGGCGGAAGCATAAGCGGGCCCAGCGAGTCCGTGGTGGTTGCTTCTCAGAACATCCCCGCGGGCACACGCATAACCGCTGAGATGGTTGCCGTTAAGAAACTCCCTGACTCGACGGTTTTGACGGGTGCGTTCAAGGCTCCCGAGGCCGTTGTCGGCCAGGTCACAACCGTGCCAGTGATTGCCGGCGAGCAGCTGGTCCCCGAAAAGATCACGGCGACCGGCCAGGCGGCGGTCAACCAGTACGGCGACAACCCGCCGCTGTCCCTGCTCCTGGAGCCCGGACAGAGGGCCGTTTCAGTCGAGTTGAGCAGCCTCATCGGCGCCGGCGGCCTTATCCGCCCCGGTGACCACGTGGACGTCATCCTCAGTGTGAAGACGATGACCTCAGACGAGGCGACCGGCGACGGCAGTAACCCGGGTGGCAGTAACCAGGTTGCCGTGACGATCCTGCAGGACCTCAAGGTCCTGGCCGTGGATCAGAATGTGGCAGCCCAGGCCGCCGGTGGTGATGACACCGCCAGTGATACCGCCGAAGACGAAAATGCGGCGGCGACTACGGTCACGTTCGCGGCCACGCCGACCCAGGCGGAGGTACTGGCGCTGGCCGACATGTGCCGCTCGAACTTCAATGGCCGCCTCGCCATCTCTCTCAGGGGCTTCGGCGACGTGACCAAGACGGTGCGGACGGAGTGGCCTGCCGACGGTGCGCCGCCTGACTGCGCCACGCTGCTGGGTGTCAAGGATCTCCGGTAAGGGTATCGGCAGGCATCTGGCGACATCGGAAGTGAAGGTAGGGTTATGGCACGAACTCCACGGGTAATGGTGGTCGGGCAGGACTTGCTCCAGAGGGAAGAGGTCCAGAAGATGCTGACCGTGTCCGGCTTTGCCGTAGTAGGGGAAGCCGGGTATGGGATCGAGGCCATCTCGCTGGCGAAGTCTACGGAGCCTGACGTAGTCGTCATCGCCATCGAAGAGCCGCTGATCCGGGCGCTGCAGACGGTGGAAGCGCTGAGGGACCTTCTGAAGAATTCGCCCATCGTCGGTCATTCGACGATTCGCGATCCGAACGCGATGCGTAAAGCGGTGCTCGCGGGAGTGAAGGATTTCCTGTTCGCACCAATCAAAGAAGAAGACCTGACCAGCTCGCTCAACACGGTGCTGGCCCAGGAGGAGCGGCGTCGGGCCATCGACGCCGGCGAGTCGAATGAGGTAACCGCGGCCGGGATGGTGGTGACCGTTTTCGGCGCCAAGGGCGGTATCGGCAAGACAACGATAGCGACTAACCTCGCGACGGCCCTGGTCCAGAGGACGAACCAGTCGGTGGTTGTCGTTGACCTGGACACGCGGTTTGGCGATGTGGCCATCCTCATGGACATACCGGTGGAGCGGAGCATCGCGGACATGGCGATACCCGAAGAAGAAATCACCCGGGAGCTGTTGCAGGACTGCATCTACATGCACAACACCGGCGTGGCTATCCTGCCGGCGCCCATCCGGCCCACGGACTGGCGAAGCGTGCATGCGGGACACATTGAGCGCATCGTTCAGTTCCTCATGCAGACGTACGACTACGTGATCCTGGACACGCCGGGAACGTTCAACGACATCGTGGCGCGCGCCCTGGAGCTGGCGACGATGGTGGTCCTGGTGGCCACCGTGGACATGGCCAGCCTGAAGGACACGCTGCTGGCGATCGACATGCTGCGTTCGTGGAACTTCCCGCAGGAGAAGATCAAGCTCGTCATCAACGCCACGAATGAGGCGACGACATATCACGCACAGGAGATCAAGCGGATGCTGGGGCGCGATGTGTTCTGGTCGGTCCCTTACGACAGGAACATCAGCACGGCGACGCAGCTGGGAATGCCGGTCGTCGTCGCCAAGCCGCACTCCAAGGCAGCCGAGAGCCTGGCCGAGATGGCCTACACGCTCGGCGGAGTGAAGAACCAGCAACCAGCGAAGGCCAGGGAAGCCGCCCCGAAGACCGGCGGCATATTTAGCAGAATCCTCGGCAGCGCCGAAGAGAAGACTGAAGTGGGTGTGGAGTAAACGTTATGAGTAACTGGCAACCTAGTAGAGGACCGACAGATGTGGCCAGCCGCCCCGCCATGGGCGGTGGGACGCAGAACCCCGTTCGGACTACTTCCGGGCGCTACAACGAAGATATGGAGCAGCTGATCTTCCGCATGCACCAGATGCTTATCGAAGAGCTGGATGCGGACCAGATCAGCGCCATGCCGTCCGAAGAACGGCGCAAGGTCGTGGAGCAGGCGGCGGAGACGCTCCTGCGCCGCGAAATGCCCAGCGTCGGCGGCATCACCCGTGACCAGATCGTGTCCCGGGTGGTGGACGAGGTCGTGGGCCTGGGGCCCATCGACGCCCTCATGCGCGACCCATCGATATCAGAAGTCATGGTCAACGCCCCGAGCGAAGTGTTCTTCGAGCGCGAAGGTATCCTGTACCTGAGCGACGTCCGTTTCAGGGACTACGGCCACATCCACCGCGTCATCGAGCGCATCGTGGCCCCGATTGGCCGGCGCGTCGACGAAGCGTCTCCCATGGTGGACGCCCGTCTGCCCGACGGCTCTCGTGTGAACATCATCATTCCGCCTGTCTCCCCCAAGAGCCCGACGATCACGATCCGAAAATTCCGGGCCGACAAGCTAATGATGGACGACCTGGTGAAGGCGAACACTCTGACCCCCGAGATGGTCGAGTTCCTGAAGGCCTGCGTCCACCAGAAACTGAACATTCTTATCTCCGGTGGTACCGGCACAGGTAAGACGACGTTCCTTAACGCCCTCTCGGCGTACATCCCTGATGTGGAACGCATCGTCACGATCGAAGACCCCGTCGAAATGAAACTCCAGCAGCCGCACATCGTGACGCTGGAGGCCAGGCCCGCCAACATCGACGGCAAGGGCGAGATCGCGCAACGAGAGCTCCTGAGGAACACCCTGCGTATGCGTCCGGACCGCATCATCATCGGTGAGGTGCGTGGCCCGGAGGCCTTCGACATGCTAAACGCCATGAACACGGGTCACGAAGGATCGCTCTCTACGGTCCACGCGAACTCGCCGCGAGATGCCCTGGCCCGTATCGAGAACATGGTCCTGATGGCCAGCCTGGAGCTGCCGGACAGGGCTATCCGCGAGCAGATGTCATCAGCTCTGCACCTGATCATTCAGCTGGCGCGCCACACTGACGGTGTCCGCCGCGTCACTCACGTTACTGAGTGCACCGGTATGGAGGGCCAGACAGTGACCCTGCAGGACCTCTTCCGGTTCCAGCAGACAGGCGTGAGCGAAGATGGCAAGGTCATCGGGTTCACGGGAGCCACCGGGATCCGGCCGGGGTTCGCAGAGAAATTCGAGCAGGCCGGCGTCGTACTGCCGCCGGACCTCTTTGTGCCGAGGCGGTGATTCTATGGACCCTCTGCTGATCGCAATCGCAGCTATCGTGGCCCTGGCCGTTTGCACCCTTGTCATCAGTCTGCTGAGCCCGCGGGAGAGGGCAGACAGGACCCCGGGCGAGAGCATGGCTGCGCGCCTGGAATCCTTCCGGCCCGACTCAGGCCAGCCGGTGACAGCCAAGGAGCGTATCGCCCGCCTGAGGCAGCGCTCCTACAGCGGCCTGCCGGTCCTGAGCACATTCCTCTCTCAGTTCAAGTCTTCTGAGCAGATGGCCTTGCTTCTGGAGCGCGCGGGCCTACCGCTGCGCGTCGGTGAATTCTACATGGTCCGGCTGGGTGTGGCGGTGGTGATGTTCTTCGTGCCGCTGGTCTTTGGACCGTCACTGTTCACCCTTGGATGCGGCGTGGTTACTGCCGTGATCGGGTTCATGCTCCCGGTGTGGTGGGTAGGTAACAAAAAGGTCAGCCGCATGCGGCGCTTCGAAGCCCAGCTCGTTGACCTGCTGGGCCTCCTGTCCAACTCACTGAAGTCCGGATACGGCCTGATGCAGAGCTTTGAGTTCGCCGGCAGGCAGATGGAACCCCCGATCGCACTGGAGATCCGGCGAATGCTCCGTGACGCCAACCTCGGTATGAGCGGCGAGGACGCTATGCTGGCCATGGGCGAGCGCATCGGGAGCAAGGACCTGGACATGGTCCTGACCGCCATCAACATCCAGCGCGCGGTCGGCGGCAACCTATCCGAGATCTTGGACCAGGTCGCCTTCACCATGCGGGAACGTGTCCGCATCCGCGGTGAAATCATCACTCTGACTTCACAGCAGCGCATGAGCGGAATCGTCATCGGCGGGCTGCCTATCTTCATGTTCATCCTGTTCATGCTGATGAACCCGGGCTACATGAGCCTGCTGTTCACTGAGATGATCGGCCGGGCCATGCTGGTCGCGGCGGTGGGCCTGGAGCTACTGGGGTTCTTCGCGATCAAGCGCATCATGGCAATCGAGATCTAAGAGGAGCGAAGGTATGCTGATAATTCTCATCGCAATAACCGTCGCGGCCTCCGTCACACTGATGGTGGTCTCGATGCTGACCCGGCCCGCGGCCACAACGATTGAGACGCGGATAACCGACTTCCGGCAGCGAGCTGTCGGCTACGAATCTGACCTTGTCGACCTGGAGTTGCCGTTCGCAGACCGCGTGCTCAGGCCGAGCATCGACGCTATCTCCCGCGCCTTCGGCTCTATCCTGCCGGCATCGTTACTGGCCAATGTTCAACAGCAGTTGATCATGGCGGGCAACCCGATGTCCTTGAACGCGTTCGTTACGTTCTGGGCGGTCCTGCTGGCGACATTTGGTGGCATGGGCCTCATGGCGTTCGTTCTGCTGCCCTCAGAGATGATGATTCAAAAGCTGGTGGCCATTCCCATGCTACTGATGCTGGGTTGGATGTTCCCGCGGATGTGGCTGAAGGGAAAGATGGGTGCCCGGCAGAAGACGGTCCTCAAGGGCCTGCCCGATGCCATGGACCTGGTCACCACGTGCGTTGAGGCCGGACTGGGCCTGGACGCGGCCCTGGCGCGCGTTGCCGAAAAGACAGAAGGCCCGTTCGCCGCTGAACTGCAGTACATGATGCGCGACGTCGCGCTGGGCAAGTTGCGGCGCGAGGCGATGCAAGAACTGGCTCAACGAATCGGGGTGGAGGAGCTTTCGACCTTCATCATGTCGATTGTCCAGGCCGAGCAGCTGGGTGTCGGGATTGCGCAGGTACTGCGCGTCCAGTCCGACCAGTTGCGCACGAAGAGGCGCCAGAAGGCGGAGAAATCCGCGCACGAGGCGCCGATCAAGATGCTGTTTCCACTGGTGTTCTTCATCTTCCCGGCCTTCTTGATCGTCATCCTGGGACCGGCTGGTATCCGGATCGCCGAGTCGTTTGGTAATCAGTAGGCAGAGGCGTCAAGTTATGGCACTTGGGGAAAAAATACGCGAACTTAGAGACGAGCTGGCGATGAGCCAGGCCCAGCTGGCCTCCCATGGCGGCCTCAGCCAGGGATACCTTTCACAGCTGGAGAACGATGAGGTGCAGAACCCGAGCGCGGCCGTTATCTTCGGACTCGCGATGGCTCTTCACGTGGACCCACGAGTGCTTATGCATGCCGCCGGATACGGTGAGGCGGCGCTCAATGATTCAGACGACGATGGTTACGCGGTGGAAGTGGACCCGGACCTGCTCCGGTTCCTCGCCCATATCCCCCGGGAGCACCAGGGGCACCTGCTGAAGGTGCTCGAGGGGATAGAGGGCGGGCGGCAATCTCCGCCCGCCCGTCCGCGCAGCATCAGTGTCACCGCCGCCGCCGGGCGCAAGGTCGCCACAAAATAAGACGACGTCCGCTGTTAGCAGAGGTCTCGATGGCAGCGCGTATTGACAACCAGGCAAGGCGCAACTGACAATTTTCGAGACCCAGGGGAACACATCATGAAGCTTGGCGATAAGATCCGGCAGCTTAGGGAAGAATGCGGTCTGACACAGGGCCAGCTGGCTGCCAGGTCATCTGTGAGCCAGGGGTACCTGTCGCAGTTGGAGAACGGCGAGGTCAAGAACCCGTCTGCGGCAGTACTTCTTCGCGTCGCCCAGGCCGTGCGCGTAAACTCCGACGAGCTCTTCGAGGCCGCAGGGTACCCAACGGTCCGCACGCTACGCCAGATCTACCAGGAA
>DASSZB010000079.1:0-3772 GCA_035702935.1 Dehalococcoidia bacterium | reverse complement strand
GTGCAGTACGCCCACGCGCGTATCGCCGGCATCCTGGCGCAGGCGGTGGAACGCATCGCCGATTTCACGGCCGGCGACGTCTTGCTCCTCACCCACGAGTCGGAGCTTTCGCTAATCCGGAAGATGCTGCGCTTTCCGGAGCTGGTAGAGAGCATGGCGGTGACGCTGGAACCCCACCAGCTCCCGTACTACGCCATGGACCTGGCCACGGCCTTCCACGACTTCTACGAGAAATGCCGCGTACTTTCGGACGACGAGCAGCTGTCCATGGCGCGGCTCAAACTGGTCTCCGCGGCCAAGCTTACGCTTGCCCGGGCTCTCGACCTGATGGGCATGAGCGCCCCGGAACGCATGTAGGCGGCGTGGCGGGTCTTCCCGTATCGCTCCAGGGCCACGGCGCCGCTGACATCGCCCGCGCCGCCGCCCAGGCGGCAGGCCGGATCAGCGCCGAACGCTTCCGGACTCTGGCCGCAGGCAACCCCATCGAGCGCGTCGTGAAGGGCCGCGGGAACTACGTCACGGAGACTGACGTGGCCTGCGAAGAAGCGGCTATAAGCGTCATCCGGGACGAATTTCCGGACCATCGCGTGCTTTCCGAGGAGACGTCGGCGCATATCCAGGACTGGGAACGAGGCTGGCTCTGGGTGATCGACCCCATCGATGGCACCGCCAACTTCGCTCGCGGCATTCCCACGTTTGTCTTCAACATCGCCCTCTGTTCCGACGGTGATCCCGTCCTGGGCCTCACCTATCAGCCGGTCACCGGTGACGAGTTCTTCGCTGCGCGTGGCGAAGGGCTGTGGGTGAACGGCGTGCGCGCTCACGTTTCCCCGGCGGCTACGCTTCCCGATGCCCTGATGGGTATCGGACTTGGCTACGACTACGAGCGCGCCAAGAAGGCGCTTCGCATCCTGGGCGATCTCTGGCCCGGTGTGCAGATGATCCAGAACATCGGCTCGGCGGCGCTTGGCCTGGCGTACACCGCCAGCGGCCGTTTCGACCTGTACGTGCACCAGTTCCTCTTTCCCTGGGACATGGCCGCCGGCATTGTGCAGGTGCGAGAGGGCGGCGGCCTGATTTTTGACCGCGAAGGGCAACCCGTCACCATCTACAGCGAAGGGCTCATCGCAGGTGCGGCCGGCCCAGCGGAGGAATTCCTGCGCTTTTCGAAGGGTCGCGATTGGAAGTAGCCGGTTAGCGGGCGCTACGCCAGGATCGTGGCGCGGTAGAGCGCGATGGGTTCCGGGATGCCCTTCATCATGGTGGGTCCCACCTCTTCAAAGTGAACCTCGGGTACCTGGTCCGCAACGCGGCCCGTGCACGCCTCTGATACCAGGACCTCGCCCGGTGCTGCCAGCGCTGCGATGCGCGCGGCCACGTTGACATCGTGGCCGATCAGGTCATCTCCACGGCGCACGGGGCGGCCGAAGTGCACGCCAATGCGCACCCAGAGCGGCAGGTCTTCGGTCATCGATTCTTGCTCGAAGCGCTCCTGGAGGGCCAGGGATACGCGTATGCCGGCACAGGGGTCGTCGAACCAGAGCATGAGGCCATCGCCCAGGTTCTTCACTACTCGCCCCTGTCCGGCGATGGTGTCCTGGACAACGCGGTCCTGGCGCGCGAGCAGATCAAGCGCGGCCTCGTCCCCCTGGAGGGCGGTGAATTCAGTGAAGCCGACGATATCCGTGAAGGCTATCGCCCCCTCCACGGTCCTCACGGCTGTGGCGGCGCGTGCCGGGGTCATGCCTTGGTGATCTCGATCGAACCTGAAAGTGTAGTGACCTTGAGGTCAAAATCCTCGCCCGCTGGGCAGTCGCAACGCACACGGCCGGACAGCGTCTTGAACTTCGCGTGGGGATGGCGGCCTTCGGGAACCTGCAGGGAAACGCTACCGGAAATCGACTTCACCTCCACAGCGCCCTGGCCAGCCGTGGCGCCTTCTATGGTGCCGCTGATCGTCGCTGCCTGGAGACCTTTTCCGACTTCGCCGACGGTGATGCGGCCGCTCTTGGTGTTCATGCTGCAGTTGCCGCCGCAGCTCTCCAACGTGAGACTCCCGCTGACGCTGCGGATGTCCACGTCTCCTTGTACCTGGTCCACATGAATGCTGCCGGAAATGGCGCTCACCTTCACCGAACCAAACTCGCCCTCCAGCCGCACGCTGCCGGAGATCACACCCACGGAGACGCGGGCGCCGGTCGGACACCGAGCGGTGACGCTCCCGGACTTGGACCGGACCTCGAGGACGTGGTCGTCGCGCACCTCGACGTGGGCCCGTGGTTGATCTATCTCCACGTCATCGCGGGCTTCGGCGATTACGTGGACGCTCCCGGAGCCGCTCAGGAGCTTCAGCCGGCCACCTTCGGGGATCGCGTATCGCATACTCATTACGACTCAAATATAGCCCATGTCGCCTGCCACGCGTGTGATGCATGTCACAGAGCGGATTCGCGCGCAAGGGCGTTCCGCTTCTCCAGAGTATGGGCTAGGATTCAAGACGATGCCTCCCAGGACCTCGAAGAAGAAGTCGTCGAAGGCTCGTCCTAGCACGCACGAGCCGGAGATCACTGCTCCCGTCAGACTCTGCAGCAAGAAGGGCCTGCTCCGCCGCGCCAGCGTGGCTTGGTCACGCCTGCCGTTGCACACCTGTAACATCCGCGGACACTGGCTCCGCAAGAAGAAATGGAACTACTGGGCGGTCACCAGCGATAGGTACCTCTTCTCGGCCACCGTGGCCAACCTGGACTACATCGGGATAGTCTTCGTCTACTTCCTGGATTTCGAATCGAAGCGCTTCATCGAGAAGACCGTGACGACCCCGCTCGGCCGGGGATGCAGAATGCCTGAGATCGTCGAGGCTCCGATCAAATTCCGCCACAAGCGCATGGACGTGCTCCTGGACGACAGGTCGGCGAACGTCGGGATCGCCGTGAACGCACCGGACTTCGGGGGCGCGCACCTGGCGGCTGACATCGCCGTCACGCGGCCCGCTGGCCACGAGACGCTGAACGTCGTGATCCCGTGGAGCCGCGACCGATTCCAGTTCACCTCCAAGCAGAACACCCTGCCGGCCTCCGGGACCGTTCGCATCGGCGGCGACGAATACGTCTTCGAGGAAGGCAAGTCATTTGCCGTTCTCGACTACGGCCGCGGCGTCTGGGAGTACGACTGCTTCTGGAACTGGGGCGCCGCCTCCGGTGTCCAGGACGGGCGGACGGTCGGCCTCAATCTCGGCGGCAGCTGGACTGACGGCACCGGCATGACCGAGAACGGCGTCTGCGTGGACGGCCGGCTGACAAAGATCGGCGACGAGCTGGAGTTCACGTACGACAGGAAGGACTACCTGCGCCCATGGAGGGTTTGTAGCCGCGGATCGGATGTAGTGGAGCTGGAGTTGGTCCCGTTCTTCGAGCGGGTCGCCAGGACGGACCTGCTTGTCATGCGCTCGGAAGTGCACCAGGTCTTCGGCCGCTACTCGGGATCGGTTGTCGCGGAGGGCGGTGAGCAGGTGACAATCGACGGGCTCGTGGGCTGGGTGGAGCAGCACCAGGCGCGCTGGTAGACCTCAGGCGGCCGGGGCGAGCTGGTAGATGCCGTTTGCCGTAAGGACCAGGAGCTCGCCGTCCGCCACTTCGGAGAAGCTGTAAATGAACTCGCCGGTGTCCATGAGCTCGACGGGATCGCTCTCATCCGTTGTGTTCACCGCCCAGATGCGACCGCTGTAGGCGTCGGCATAGATGAAGTGGCCGTAGAGCGCCGGCATCGTGCCGCC
>DASSZB010000016.1:0-3995 GCA_035702935.1 Dehalococcoidia bacterium | reverse complement strand
TTCGTCGACTTAACCTCGACCTTGACGATGTCGGTGGAGGCCACACCGTTCTTGAGTCCCCAGTCCCTGGCTGTTTTCCTCGCCATGTCGGGATTCTCGGGGAGATACTGTACGCCCGCGAGGGCCATGGCGTCGGCATCGTTCTGGTTATCGCGCCGTTCCTCGAGAAAGAGGCCGACATCGATCGCCAGGGCCGTAAAACCCATAACGACGGCCATTACCAGGGCCGCCACAACTAGTGTCTGGCCGCTCTCGCGGCCGCGCTGCCGGTTTATTAACATTGGCCCCACTACTCCTTCGTTAAAGTTTGCTCACTCGAGCCGCATGTCAGCGGTCGAGGAGAGCGTAATGGTGGGTCCAACGGTGCCGCCGCTGATCATCTTGAGGATGTTGTCCAGCGGTGTTATCAGCGTATAGTCGTAGTCCACGTCGACTACGACCGATTCCCCCGGGTTGCCCTGAGCGTTCGTGACCGTGACCGTCATATCCGCCGCGTCCAGTGTGTCCGCGGTGTTGTGGACGCGCGTCACGATCTCCGCGTTGCTTCCGCGCACGGCACCCAGCCGCGCACCTTCCCGAGCTGAGTTGGTTACCGTGAGCCACGCGTGGAAGCCCATGCCAAAATCGACAATAGAGAAGACCAGGAGCAGAAAAATGGGCAGCACGAGGACGAACTCCACCATGCTCTGCCCGCGCTCTTTCGCTTCGCTGTTCCTGTAACGGAATCTCTTGAGCTTCAACACCGGCATCTACCTTTCCTCTCACTTCGCCGGCCGCTCGTTGCGGCCTGCGGGAAAGCGCCTGGGGGCCGCGGCCTTTCGGCACGCGACCCCCGGCACTTTGTTCCGTCAGCGACGGTTACCCGACGCCGAACTGATCGGGTCCAATGGACCCTTCTTCCGACTTGACTACAGAGCGCCGGTGATGCTGCTCAGCGTGCCGGAAATGGCCAGACCGAGGGCCGTCAGCGCCAGGATGCAAACGACCGCGATAAGCGCCAGAAGCAGACCGTACTCGGCCAGCGCCTGACCATCTTCACGCTCGAACCGGCTCACGAACGACACCAGGGCTTCGTTGATCTTGGAGAACATTGTCTCCTCCTTTCCTAATGGGTTGACAAAATTTTGATCGCTATATTTGGTTGGTCTGGTTGTTCGGACGAGTTTCCTACGTCCATCTCTGTCAGTTATCTCGACCCGAGCAACCACCTCCTTGTCGGAGATTCCTGAGTCCGTGTTGGACTCGGAAGATTAGATGAGTCTGGCTACCACCTCGTTACATCCCCTAAATCCCGGTGACAGAAATTTCACTTCCTGCCTGGGGCTGTGACCGTGGCCGTGGCCGTGTGTCATCACTACGTAAGACGACGGCTACAAATGGCCGTTATAGAAGGTTGAGGGAAAGTTCGGTGAACGGCCTCACGCGCGCCGCGAACGTCCGATTGCGGCTCTCAGCGGGTTCTTATAGGCTCTTGGGCAAGGAACCGTGAATGGAAGTCGTGATCGTCGGTGTCATCGGCCTGCTTTGCGGCCACGCCATCGATCTCCTGTGGGGACGCTTCTACACCGGCGAACAGATCATCCGCCCCCTGCACCGGTGCGCGGAGTGCAAGACGCCGTCCAAACCCCTGTATCTGCTCCCCTTCGGCGGGCTCCTCTGGGGTGGTGCCCGCTGCCCGGACTGCGGGGCTTCCCTTAACCTTCGCGCGATCTACCTGCCCGTAGCCGCCGTCCTCTTATTTATAGTGTCCTGGGACTCCTTCGGGCGTGAGCTGGGAGCGGGCGTCCTCGGCGGGTTCTTCGCCACCATCTTCTTCACCCTTGCCCTGACCGACCTGGAAACCCGCCTGCTGCCCAACCGGATCATCTATCCGTCTATCCTCCTGGCCATCGCTTTCTGTTGGGCCTGGCCAGATACGTCAGTGACAGAGATACTCGCCGGCGGGGGGATTGCCGTGGCGATATCGGTTGCGCTGCTCCTCCTCTCTCTCCCCTTCGGCAGCGACGCTTTTGGCATGGGCGACGTCAAGATGATCGTCCTCATGGGGTTTGTCCTCGGAATCCCATCCGTGCTCGTCGCCGTGGTCCTGGGTACTCTGGCCGCCGGCGTCGGCGCCGCGCTACTGCTGGTGACGGGCCTGCGCGGCCGCAAGGACTACATCCCGCACGGGCCGTTCCTGAGCATCGGCGCCATCCTTGCCCTCTGGTGGGGCGCCAACATCTGGGACGCCTACACCGGGTAGTTGCGGGACCTGTAACAGCCTCCGCCCGCGAGCAGTCCTTACTTTGAACACCGCTCAGGACTGGAGCTTCCGCATGACCACTGCCACGACAGCAATACGAAGGCCCCCGCGCTGGCTTACGCAGATGCTGTCCAGGCCCGCCAACGTGCTGCCCGCCCTCGTCTGGCTCTTCCTGGTATTCGTCCAGGTCGCCTATGCCGTCGAGTATCCGGGCGTTCCGACGTTTGGACTGATTGCCATCAACGTCGTGGCCCTGATCCTCTTCGTGACACGACGGGATGCGTCCCGCGTCGGCGCCTTCTGGGAAGGGGCCCTGGCCGTGCTGGGAACCTTCGTGGTCTCGCTGCTGCTGCTCGCTTCCAACAGTGGCGGCGCTACACTGCACGACGCGCCGGCGCTGCCGACGGCCATCCAGTGCGCCGGGCTCGCCGGCTGGGGAATGTCGCTGGTGGCCCTCGGCCGCAGCCTGGGGATCGCGCCGGCGGACCGCGGGCTGGTACGCCACGGCCCCTACCGCTACGTCCGGCACCCGATCTATGCGTTCGAGGGCCTGTTCTTTCTCGGATGGCTCGTTGCCTATCCGACGATAGGAAACGCCGGCGTCCTCGCGATCTGGGCGGGGCTGCAGATCGCCCGCATCATGAGGGAAGAGAAGATCCTCGGCGGGTACGAGGAGTACCGCCGGGCCGTCCGCTGGCGCCTGCTCCCGTTCGTCTGGTAGCGAGGTTCTAGCCTCGCTTCCGGTTCGTAGCCGAGCCTTCCAGGCTCGGCTACGAGGTGGAGTTCGCTGCTCCCGGGGGCGATTCGTATGACGGCCGGCGTATCGCCATGCCGACCCCTTGACGCGCTTCCGGCCGTGGGCAATCATGGCGCTTGCCATGACCCGCGGCCCCGGCACCATCGTCCTCGCCCCCTACGATCCCGCCTGGCCCGCCGTCTTCGAGGAAGAGCGCGCGCGCCTGCAGGCGGCGATCGGCGAATGGGCAGCGGACATCCAGCATGTCGGCAGCACATCCATCCCGGGCATCGCCGCCAAGCCCATCATCGATATCGGCGTCGCCCTACGCTCGTTCGAGGACGCGCTTTACTGCATTACCCCGCTGGTCGAACTGGGCTACGAGTGTCTTGGGGAGTACGGCATCCCCCGCCGCATCTACTTCCGCAGGCGCACGAATACACCGATTCCCGGCCAGGTGCATAACAACGGCATCGGCCGGACTCACCAGATCCACATGTACGAGCGCACTCACGAGCAGTTCGTGGGACACATCGCGTTTCGCGATTATCTTCGGGCCCACCCGGAGGCCCGGCGCGAATACGAGGAACTGAAGCGCCGCCTCGCCGCTGAGCTCGACGACGTGGAGGCGTACGCTGACGCGAAGAGCGATTTCGTGCAGCGCATCCTGTCCCTCGCCCGCGAGGAGGCCGGTTAGATGGCGGTGTGCCGCTTCAAGCAAGTAGACGCCTTCACCTCGCGCCCGCTCTTCGGCAACCCCGTCGCTGTCATCCTGGGCGCCGACGGCCTGCCCGACGATCAGATGCAACGGATCGCAACCTGGACCAACCTCTCGGAGACTACATTCGTCTGCCGTCCAACCTCGCCCGGGGCGGACTATCTGCTGCGCATCTTCCACCCCACCGGCGAGCTGCCCTTCGCCGGCCACCCCACCATCGGCTCTGCCCACGCCATCCTGGAGGCGGGTCTTGTCACGCCGCGCGACCACCGCATGGTCATGCAGTGCGGCGCCGGCGA
>DASSZB010000296.1:0-4624 GCA_035702935.1 Dehalococcoidia bacterium | reverse complement strand
CGGGCTTGCATTAGCGACGCGGCCCGTAGCCGCCGCGGCCGCCTCCCGGCCGCGCGCCGCGCTGGTCGCCGCCGCCTCGTGGACGGATGACCACCTTGCGCTCTTCACCCTGTCCCACGGAGAGCGTCTGCACGAACTGGTTCTCCACGAGCGTCAGGTGGATGATGCGCCGCTCGGCTGCGGGCATCGGCTCTAGCGTGATGGGGCGGCGTGACTGGCGGACGCGGTCGGCCATGCGCATCGCCAGGTTGCGGAGCGACTCCTCCCGGCGGCGGTGGTAGTGCTCCACGTCAACAGTGACCAGGACCCGGCTGGCCAGTTTCCGCGTGACCATGACGTTGACCAGGTACTGGAGCGCCGAGAGGGTGGCCCCCCGGCGGCCGATGAGGAGGCCCAGGTCCTCGCCCTCGATGTCCAGTACGGCGGTGGCGCGGCCCAGGCCGTCGGCCGGCGTCTCCGGCTCGCGGACGGAAACATCGGCGTCGATGTCCATGAGCTCGAGCAACGTGCGCAGGCTGCTGGCGGCCAGGTCGACCTCTTCGGAGTCGAGCGCCTTTACCTCGATATGGGCTGCCGTTTCCGGGAAGAAGTCCTCCTGGGATTCCTCGCGCGGCGGTCGTGCCGTGCCGGGCTCCAGCGCCGTGGCGCGGACGCGCGCCTGTTCCCCGCCGAGGCCGAAGAGGCCGGGCTTGCCGGGCGTCAGGATTTCGATGGAGACCTGGCTACGCTTGAGGCCTAGTTCCTGGAGGGCGATGTCGATGGCTTCATCGACGGTCTTTGCGCTTACCTCTACGCTTTCGTCCATGCGGGGTCCTCGCTTTTTCCTGCGGAGCCGGGCCGGCCGGCTCCTCGGTCGTCGTTTCGTCGTTTGCTCCACCGTCCCCTCGGATCGCGGTGCCGGTGGAAGGCGCCGTGTCGGGCTGGCGGCGGCCTGCGGAGCCCTTCCCGGGCTCCGGTGGAGGAAGCGGTATCGGGAGTATCTTACGCCAGTCGAACTCCCGTCCGTAGACGTAGTAGCTCTGGAAGAGGCTGAAGATGTTGGAAACGACCCAGTAAACGCCTACACCGCTGGCCAGGTTGAGCATGAACGACGTGATGACCAGCGGCATCATCCACGTCATCATCTGCTGCTGCTGGGCCTGCTGGGGGTTGGGGTTCGGAGTCTGGCTCACCTTCTGCTGCACATACGTGGTCACGAAGACGAGGACGGGCAGGATGAGCGTGCCGTCCGGCTTGCCCAGGTCCAGCCAGAGAAAGTGCTGGTCCAGCGGAAGGCCGTCCCGCAGGAACGACCAGTCGTACAGGCGGCGGGACAGGCCGACAAGGCTCTCCGGGTTGCCGCCGACGGTGTAGGCCAGGGCGCGATAGAGGGCGGCGAAGACGCCGAACTGGATGAGCATCGGCGCCAGGCAGCCCAGGGGGTTGATCCCGAACTCCCGGTACACCTTGGCCATCTCTTCCTGGCGTCGCTTCGGGTCCTTGTACTTCTTCTGCAACTCCTGTATCACGGGTTGGGCAGCCTGCATGTTCTTCATAGACCGGTACTGGTTCATCGTTAGCGGCAGTGTGACCACCCGCAGGAGCACAGTGAACAGGATGATGGCCAGGCCGAAGTTCCCGCCGACAACTCGGTCCAGGATGATCAGCGCGTTAATCAGCGGGTTGATCAGCAGCAGGTTAAAGGTCGCGCTGAACCCGTTGACGAAGATCAGCGTCACGAACGACAGGACCACGACGAACGACAGCGCGGTCATCGGGCTCATGCGACGCCGCGGCCCAGGGGCGGCAGTCCCGGCTGCGGTTGCCCGCGTCATGGCTCCACCACCGTCACGCGCTTAGGGGGCTCGTCCCCGGACGGCTCCACGCGATACAGATCGCCGTCCTGCGTCACCACGAGTACGGCGCCGTCCAGTTCCACGGGGTTGGCCAGCACGCGCTTTTCGATCACCGACAGGCTTTCCTTCTCCACCTTGCCGGTCTCCGCGTTCAGCGAATAGATGTTGCCAGCGCGGTCAGCGACGACGACGACTCCATCAGAGATCAGTGCTCCCGCGCGGATGGGTTCGTCTGCCTTGAAGGCGTTGTCCGCCCAGGCTGCCTCGCCGTCGGCCAGGTTGATCGCGTAAAGCTTGCCGTCCAGGTTCGTGGCATAAACGATATCGCCATCCGCGACCGGGCGGCCCCAGAACCAGTTGCCGCCGCCGAACTCCCACGCCTTCTCGCCGTTCTCCGGGTCGATGGCGTAGAGCTTCTGTCCCATTCCACCAACGAGGAGCTTGTCGCCGGCCAACACCGGGTCCGTGAGCAAGGCGGCGTCGGTCTTGAATATCTGGGTTGGCTCCAGGTCGCCGACCCTCGTGGTACGCGCGGACCAGACGGCCCCTTCCATCGTCGTCACGTACAGCTTCTCATCGTTAACGAGGGGAGTGGTCCAGATTGCACCACCAAGGTCGACGCAGGAATGCACGGCGCCGCTGTCCGCATCGATGCCGTACAATTGCCCGTCGTCCGACCCGACGTAGAGGATGCCTTCCACCAGCGCCATGCCTCCGATGATAGGGCCGTCAGGCTCGCGGTCCTGGCACTGGGCCGCGGTATCGGTCGCCTTGTGAGACTGCCACTTGCAGCTACCGTCCTCCGCGTTCACCGCGTAGACGTTGCCGTCGTAGGCGCCGAAGTAGACCGCGTCGCCATCGATGAGGGGCGCGCCGTAGATGGCGCGCAGGTCATGGTCTGACTCCTGGTCGCCGCCGCAGGCAAAGCGTTTACCTTCCGGGAACTCCCAGTTCACCGAGAAGTCCGAGGCATTCACGGATGCGATTTTTCCGGGGTCGAGAGTCACATACAGAGTGTCTCCGTCCAGCTGAGGCTCGGCGAACCCTTGTGGCTTGGACATGCGGCCGCATGCCATCCCGAAAAGCATCAGGACGAGCAAGAGCGCCAGCCAGAGCGCCGGGGTGTTCTTCCGTGCGGAGCGGATTTCTGTTCCTCCCTGGCCCTCGCGGGCCGTTCCGGTGGTAATCGATATCTTCAAGCTATGGGACCGGGTCAAACCCGCCGCGGTTCAGCGGGTTGCAGCGGGCCAGCCGCCATAGCGTGAGCAGGATTCCCTTCACCAGCCCGTGGCGTTCGATAGCCTCGTAGCCGTAGTGGGAGCATGAAGGCTGGAAGCGGCATCCGGGCGGCAGCGTCGGCGAGATACCTCGCTGGTAGAAGCGGATCGCCTTCAGAGCTACCGCCCTCACGCCGCGCCTCCAGGCGCCTCTTGCAGGATTCCCGCCCTGGCGAGCAGATCGATCACCGCTCGTTTCAATTCGTGATAATCCGCCTTCGCGGCGGCAGTCTTGGCGGAGACGACGACATCCCACGAGGTCCCCAGCGGCAGCAGGCGCAGCGCCTCTCGCAAACGCCGGCGGACGCGGTTGCGGACCACGGCGCCGCCCACCCGTTTGCTGGTGATAAACCCGATGCGGTTGTGTGGCAGGTCGCTGGCGAGGCTTCTCAACACGAGTAGATTGTTACTCCAGGCCCGTCCCCCGCGAAACACCCTATCGAAGTCCTTTCGGCGGCGCAGTCGCAGATCTCTGCGCACTGCCGGAGCGTCCTGACCGGCGGGTCGCTCAGACGGCGAGCCGCCACCGGCCCTTGAGGATGCGACGCTTGAGGACAGCCCTCCCATCTTTGGTGCTGTTCCTTTTCATAAAGCCGTGGCGCCGCTTCCGGCGGCGTTTCTTCGGCTGATAAGTACGCTTGGGCAAACGGGGGCCTCCAGGTGGCTCTCTTGTTTAGTTCGTTCGTCGGATCCCCTGCCGACACACAGGCAGACCCGGCTTTCCGGACCGGGCCGCGCATCATTATAGGCCGCGCCCAAACGTAGGGTCAACGCGAAGTCGGTGAGCGTCCGGAGTGGTGTGCTCGTTGATATTCATCGGCCCCAATCCTATAATAGCGGCAATCCTGTGGTGGCCCCGCGGAGATGAAAAGAATGAGCCCTTGCCAGTCTAAGGAGACGCGTCGTGTCCGCTGCCGATCGCATCCTTGTTTGCCGCCAATGTGGAGCAGAGTTCACATTCTCCACCGGGGAGCAGGCGTTTTACGCCAATCGGGGCCTCCTCAACCCGCCCGGCCGGTGTCCGAACTGCCGCATTTCTCGAAGGGTCGAATCTCCGCCGGAAGGCGGGTACGTGGCTTACGGACCCGTCGCCAGCTTCGGCGGGCGCACGCCACGCCAGATGCACCCCGCGGTATGTTCCACGTGTGGGGAGTTCACCGAGGTTCCGTTCGCACCGCACGCTGATAAGCCTGTCTACTGCAGCCAGTGTTTCGAGGATATAGCCGGGAGCGCCTCCTGACGGCCAGGGCCTGCCGGGAAGCCGGATGAGCCCGTGCCGCGTTTGACAGGCTCGAGCCGTCGCCGCTAAACTGCACAAACAATCGCATATCGCATCAAAAGGCGATGACGGAGACGAGTACGGCGGAGATTCACCGCGCAGCGAGCCCCGGACAGTGCAAGCGGGGCGCGGAAGGCCCGCCCGAAGATCCCTCCCGAGCCGCCGACCGAAAACCAGACGGCGAGTAGGCTCGGCCGGAAGCCACCGTTAACAGAGGCGCGGGCATAAGCCGT
>DASSZB010000325.1:0-3186 GCA_035702935.1 Dehalococcoidia bacterium | reverse complement strand
CAGGTAAACGATCGCGGCGATCCCACCGAGAAGGCCCGAGACTATAATTGCTCCGGCAGCGACGATTTGGCGCTTTGCGCTCATCGTGCCACCAGCCTAGGTCAATCGTCGTCGGGCGACAACCAGTTAACCCTGCCCTCTTACTGTAACGCCCCGGCTATCAGCAGCTCCGTGATTTCTTCGTCGCCCAGCCCCAGGATCTCTTTGCACACCTGCTCCGTGTGCTCCCCCAGTAGCGGCGCTGGACAGCGCAGTTTTCCCGGTGTCTTCGAAAGCACGAACGGCGGCCCGTCATAAGCGGCGCGGCCGGTCTCGGAGTGGTCCAGGTAGACGTAGAAGCCGCGCTCCTTGATGTGCTCGTCGTAGTCGAGCATCTCGCGCGCGCTCTGCACGACGGCGGCGGGGACGCCGGCCGCCTGGAGGTCACGCATGAGCGCGTAGGCGTCCTTGTCGGCGGTCCAGGCGTTAAGGTTAGCCTCCAGCTCGGCCTCGTTCGCCTTCCGCGCCTCTAGCGTCGAGAACTTCGCGTCGGATGCCCAGCCGGGGTTGCCCATGGCTCCGACCAGGGCCTGCCATTCTTCCTGCGTGAAGCAGGCGATGACGCACCACCGCTGGTTGAGCGTGGCGCCGCCTTCAGCGAGCGGCTCGCACTGGAACGCGTTGTGCGGGGAGGCGTACGGGATGTTGTTGCCGGAGCGCATCTGGACGCGACCGTTGACCGTGTAATCGAAGATCGCCGGCGCCAGCGGCGGCACCGAGGACGTGATCTGAGCGCACTCGATGTGCTGGCCCTTGCCGGTGCGCTTCCGGTGGTGCAGCGCCGCCAGGATGGCGACCATCGTGTGGCCCGGGTTGATGACATAATCCGGGTAGTTCGTGCCCAGCCCGAACGGTGGCCGGTCTGGATACCCCGAGAGGTAGTTGTAGCCGGTGATGGGCGTCAGCACGGCGCCGAATCCCAGGTAGTCCTTGTGCGGCCCTTCAAACCCCTGCATCGGCTGGTAAGCGGCGATGATCTGCGGGTTGACCTCCACGAGCTTGTCATACGTCAGGCCCCAGCGCTTGATGACGCGCGGCGTAATGTTGGTCAGAAAGACGTCCGCCCAGGCCACGATCTTCATCGCCAGAGCCCGGCCTTCCTCCGAGTTCATGTTCAGGGTTATTCCCAGCTTGCCGGGGTTGAAGTTGTTGAAGTAGCCGCTGACGTTGTAGCCGGTCTTGCCCCTCGCGAAAGGCGCCACCGTCCGCAGCGCGTCGATGTGAGTCTCGGATTCGACGCGCACCACGGTCGCCCCGTAGCTGGCGAAGTGCTCGGCGCAAATAGGGCCCGCCCCAAACCAGGAGAAGTCCGCGAACTTCAGCCCGTCAAGCGCCGCCGTTGTACTCATGCCACGTCTCCGACGAATCTCCCGAGCAACTCGTTGAAGGCGTCGGGCTTCTCCATCTGGAGGAAGTGGGAGGCGTCGAACTCTTCTACGCGGAGGCCGGGGTAGCGCGCCGCGATCTCGTCCGCGCTCGCGGACGCGGTGCTGGCACGGACGAAGAGGGCCGGGACCGGGATGGGTCCCGCGGCGATGTTCGCGGGCGAAACCGTGTCCTGCAGCGCAGTCCACATCACCCGCTGGGGCGCCGCGGCCATCCCATCGATGATCGTTTGCCTGAGAGCGGGGTCAGAATCTGCGCGGAACATGGTGCTCACGAAGTTCCTGGCCACATTCACGTACGCAGGCGACTTCAGTCCGGCGAAAACGGCGTCCGCTGTGGCCCGAAAGCTGTCTGGGAGCGGAGTCACCGGCGAGTCCCCCATGACCAGGCCCCGCGCCACGTCCGGATGTCTTCGCACAAGGTTCAGACCGATGACGCCACCCATGCTGTGGCCGACTATCACAGGCCTGTCCAGCCCGATCCTGTCGCAGAGCCAGGCCACGTCGTCAACGAAGCCGGCGATGGTGTAGTCCTGGTCCGGCTTGTCGGAGTCCCCGTGGCCGCGCAGGTCCACGGCGACTGTCCTGTGCCGCCCCTGGAACCCGAGCAACTGGTCGCGCCAGTATGAGCGGTCACAGCACCAGCCGTGAATGAAGAGAAGTGGTGGGTCACCGCTGCCGGTGTCCATGTACGCCAGGCTCACGCCGTCACGAACCTCCGTCCGGATGGGGTTGTCGAAAGTCATGGCTAGATCACTCCTTCCGACCGGAGAGCGGCCGCCTTTTCCCCGGTGATGCCTATCTCACCCAGGATCTCGTCCGTGTGCTCGCCGCGCAGCGGGGGACGGCGGCGGATGGCCCACGGCGTCTCTGCCAGGTCGTAAGGGCGGCCCGGGTACTGGAGCGTCTCCCCGAGTTCGGGATGGTCCACGTCCGTCAGCCACTTCTTGTACAGGAGCTGTGGGTTCTTAGCGATGTCCTCCGGCGTGCTGACGATGCCGAACAGCAGCCGCCGCGACTGCGCGCCTTCGTACATCTCCCACTTGGTCTTGGATTTAACGAACCGCTTCAGGACTTCGTTGAGGTGAGGGAAGAAGCTGAGCTTCTTCGCTACTTCGGGGTCGGTGGCGATGGTCATCAGGAAGCGGATGTTGAGCTCCTGGCAGAGGCCGTAATACGGCTCCTCGTTCAGGTCCTCCGCCATGCCTTCCTCCGTCATCCATTGCAGCATGTCGGCCCACGTCGCGCCCCCGGGTGATCCCAGGTAGCCGTAAACATGGCCGTCGCTGCACTCGTAGGGGCCGATCCCTGGGATGTCCACCGGGATGATCCCTTTTGCCCCGTTGCGCACTCGCAGCGCCTGCAGCATGTCCCACGTCTGCATCGCCGTTTCCTGCGTCAGCGACAGGGCCTCCTGCATGGAGACGTCCACGTGCTGCCCTTCGCCCGTCATGTCGCGGTGGTAGAGGGCCGTCAGGGTTCCCGAGGCGCCGACGATGGAGGCGGAGACGAAGCCCTGCCTCCAGGGCGGCACGTTCGGCGGGTCCGCCGGGTCGCCGGCCAGCCACATCGTGCCGCCCGAGGCGACTCCGACAATGTCCGGAGCCTTGTAGCGCGCCCGTGGGCCCGTCTGCCCGAAACCGGTAATCGATGTCAGGATGATGTCCGGCTTGACCGCAGCCAGCCCCTCATACCCGAGGCCCAGGCTCTCCAGGTAGCCCGGCTCGAAGCTCTCGACGACGATGTCGGCCGTCGCTACGAG
>DASSZB010000229.1:0-4325 GCA_035702935.1 Dehalococcoidia bacterium | reverse complement strand
CCGCTGATCGCGAAATCTTGACAGCCGTGGTCGAAGGAATGGCGGAGGCTCTCTCATGGTCGCCCTCGCGCGGCTGGCTGGGAATACTCACCTCCAACAACGCGGAAAGGCGCCTGCTTGCGCTCAAGACCGACGGCACTCAACTCGTTCTCCTGGACAGGACTGTGGCTCCAGACGGAAACATTGTTATGGCGGAGTGGATCTCCGAACGCGTGTTGCTGGCCACCCGTGGCACTCACACGTCGCAGCTCATGGCTGCCTACGACCTCAACTCCATGACCGGCCGGATGATCTCACCCGATTTCCCGGTACGGTCCGACTTCCTCAGCCATCCGTCCGCATCGCCTGACGGAGCGCACATCGCCGCCGTCAAGGTCGAGCCTGCTGCAGGCTGCGACTCGCAAGAGATACTGGGGAGCCTCTGGATTGTCGAAGCCGCCACAGGTTCCCTCGAACAGCTGGTCCCACCGGTCTGTGAGCTGGCCAGGCTAGCCTGGTCGCCTGATGGATCACGGCTGGCCTATACCAACGCTTCCGCAGATCCCGACATTGCCGGCGTTTACGTCGTAGGTCTGGGGGAGCAAATCCCTCGACGTGTAAGCCCGGGTCAGAACATGGTAGAGCTTCGCTGGACCGCCGACGGGCAGTCGCTTATCTCCATCCGGCACACATGCCTGCGTTGTGGTGCGCCTGGGCACTGGCCGGTCCTCATTGATGCCGGCGGGCGCGGCGAGCGCGTGGTGGCCGAAAGCTATCCCAACGCGGTCGCTAACTCGGGAAGAATGGCAGCCTACGTCAATCTGGACGGCAGCCTCCTCATCAACGACCTCGATACCGGTGCCACGCACACCGCAATGGAAGCCGATGCAGACCGGAGAGTGGAAGCACTGGCATGGGCTCCCGACAGCTCCTTGCTCGCGTTGACCCGCACGACTTCCTTCGGAGTTCGCTACTTCGAAGTAGACACTCACGATATGATTCTCGAGCGGTTCTTTCCGCCGGGAGGAGTCGACCCAGTCTATTACGACCCATCGCCGGCTGGTGACCGCGTCGCCTATGGCGTGCGGGAACAAGATGGCACCGTCCCCCTACGGCTCTCCAATCCAGACGGTACATCGGAGGTCCGCGTCGAGCTCGCGGTTCCTGGTACGCCAAAGTGGTCGCCGACCGGAGCAATGCTCGCTGTGAGTGCTCAGTCCTCGTTGGGATACGGGATGGCCCTGTATATTGTCTCCCCTGACGGTGCCGTCCTCCGCTCCATCGGTCCTCCCACGGCCGGCGCTGATCAGGCCGCCTGGTCTCCTGACGGCCGCTATCTCGCCGTACCCGGGTGGACGCTCGACATCTATGATCTTCTGGGAGGCACCGGCGTCTCCATTCCCGTCGAGTTCGCCATGTACGTCCAGTGGTCGCCGGACGGAGCCGGTCTCGCCTTCGCGGACGAAGGAACGAACGGCCAGTTTGATGTATTCCTCGTTAACCCCGATGGCTCTCAGCTGCGGGCGGTGACGTCGGACCCGGCGTCGGACTATTCGCCGGCATTCTCGCCTGACGGTAGCCAGCTCGCATTCCGCCGCAGCTACCTTGGCGGCGAGCAGTACCACATCCTCGACCTCGAGACGGGGGCCGAGCGCGCCTTGATCGCTGAGGCCCCGAATGGTGGCCCAGTGATCTGGTTCGCGGATGGCAGCCGGTTCCTCACGGCCGCGACCCTCCCGGCAGGACGAGGACTCTGGTCGGTTGATCCAGTCTCCGGGACCGCCGAGCTTCTCGTTGTCAGTGCCCACGAGATAACCGGCGTCCGCTGGCTCAGCCGAACCTGCCTGTATTTCTCGCTAACGCACAGCGGGATGTAGACGAACGCCATTTCCCCCTCCACCAGGACGCCGGACACACCTACAATTGTCCTATGGAAGACCCCTCCGCCCCCGAGCCCGGCACCGTGGCCAGATTGAAAATTGAACGCCACTCCCATGAGTGTCGCTCAATCAACAAAAACACTGTCTTCGTCGCGGAAAAAACGAGAAATCGTAGCCCAACAATCAACCGCCGCCCGCACAATCACTTTGCAGATACGAAATCACCCCTGATTGAACGTCAAAACGCCTTGATAGTCCGTCCTAGTCCCCCGCCGGTACCGGCTCCGCCGCCATCGGCTCTGACTCCGCCCGGTCCAGGTACCGCGTCCACAGCACCAGCAGCGGAAGCCCCAGCACCGCCACGATGATGCCCCCAGCCGCGAACGATGCCCCCAGCGACACGTCCGCCAGTGCTCCCAGCAACGGCGCGCTCGGTATCAACACCATCGACCGCACCAGGTTCGTCAGCGAGATCACAGTTGCCCTCTGGTCGCTCTCCACCAACCGGTTCAGCAGGTTCGTAACCGTCGGCTGTGACAGCACGACCGTAGCGTTCAGCACCGGAAACGCCACCTGCGCATACACCGAATCCCACGATGCCAGCAGGGCGTACGATGCCACCAGCCCGATCGCCATTCCGTAGAACGTCCGTCGCTCCCCCAGGGTCGTGATCAGCCGGTACGCCCCCAGCGCCCCCAGCACAGCGGCCAGGCGCATCGGAGTCTGCCACAGGCCCACCTCGCCCAGGTCCACGTGGTGCTCTACGAGAAACGGCTGGAAGAAGAAGATCGGTCCGATGCTGCCCACCGTGATCAGCCCGAAATACATGATCCCGTACCGCACCGCCGGCCTATCACGCACGATAGCGAAGGCATCCGTGATGATCCGCCCGTACGATGGATGGGGCACCTCGTGGTCACGTATCAGCGGCTCCCGGAACGTGAACGCCGCCACCGCTGCGAAGAACGCCAGCCCTCCGCTCAGCACGATCGGGAATGGCAGGCTCGTCGCGTCCGCGATCGGCGCGCCCAGCAGCGTCCCGGCCAGCCCACCCACTGTGGCCACCGCCCAGCCTCGTCCGTAGATGCGGGCATACTCGCCCTCTCGCCCCATAGCCTTCAGCGAGTCGTATATGAACGCCGATTCTGTCCCCGAGAGCAGAGCGAAGGCCACCCCCCAGACCAGGTACGAGCCCAGGATTAGCCAGAAGTTGGTGGCCAGCCCGAAGAACGTCACCGCCGCCGCAAACGCCGTCGCCGAAGCGATCAACGTCGGCCTCCGCCCCCAGCGGTCGGCGATCGCCGCCGCCGGTATCTGCAGCAGGATGATGCTCGTCCAGAACGGCACGTCGATCAGCGTCACCTGCCCGAGCGTTAGCCCACGCTCCTCGGTGAGGTAGATGATCCAGATGGGCCACCACAGCTGGAAGTTCAGGAAGAAGTGGAAGACGTAGTACTTCCAGACGTTGGCCTGCATGGGGGACTCCCCCTGCAAAATAGGCTCCTTTCGGCGTCAGGTTCAGCCGGCGGTTGTAGCTCAGCTTACCCGAGCAAACGACGGGAGAGAATCGCCGGGCTAGAGGTCGAGCGAGAAGAAGAGGATGCCAGGCGATATGCCGCCGATGGCGGCGATCTCCGAGATGTTCGCGCACATCCCCATGAAGGCGAGGAAGACGGCGAATCCCGACAGGTTGGCGATCATCGCCTCCCGCTGCTCCACATCCGCGGCGTACTCGATCGCCGCCGTCACCAGGAGCAGGGCCATCCCGAAAGCCAGGAGGCCGAACGGGATGGCGAACCCGGCAATGCCGATGAGGATGCTGAGCCCAACGGGCGCGAAGGCGTACCCCATTGTCCGAGTGAGGTCCATGAAGTGGACCTGGGAACCGTATGCCCGTACCAGCACCTGGTAGACGACATAAACCCACATGAACCAGAAAACGGTCTGCGTGAAGCTGCCGATGACCAGCGACTTGACGAAGACCTCGGTCCGGTCCAGCCCCTCGAAATCCGGGCTCTGGACCGCCCAGATCCACGAGCCGGCGCCGGCAAGGAGGCTGGCCACGTAAACGACGAGCACGGCGCTTGTCGTGGCCCGCGGCTCGCCGCGGATATCGTCGAAGGTGGAGAAATCGAGGCGGAGAATGCGGCTGACCCAGACGAGCGATGTCTGCAAGGTGCTGCTGCCGTTGAGGCGTGTCTTTAGCACGGGCCTCTTGATGTCGCGTCCCCCCACTTGTACCGGCCGTTCGAGACCATTCTACAGTCTGACCCGCGCCACTGTCTTGCTGAGCGGTGGGAGGGGGCTGGCATCCGGGGCTACAGCGGGCGCTTCGCCGGCATCCCCGGGCGGCGGGGGTACTGGCCCGGAGTTTCCGCCAGCTTTCGGATGAGCACCAGGGTTGGCGCTGGGCCCGGGCCGGGCACGTGCAATGGCTGTATCGCTTCTACCTCGCCGCCGCACAAG
>DASSZB010000195.1:0-7929 GCA_035702935.1 Dehalococcoidia bacterium | reverse complement strand
GCTCAAGGCCATGGACATGGTGGCCATGGCCGTGGAGAAGGCTGTCCGCCTCGAGCCGCTCGAAATCAGCAAGCAGCCGATGGTCCAGGCCGCGCTCGTCGTTGGCGGCGGCGTGGCCGGTATGACGGCCGCGTCGAACCTGGCGCGCCAGGGCTACGAGACCCACCTGGTCGAGCGCGATGCGGAGCTGGGCGGCATGGTTGCCAAACTCGATGAAATATCCCCCTCCGGCATTCCCGCCGGCGAGTTCGTATCCGGCTTGAGGGACGAAGTCGCGGAATCGGGTGTCAACCTTCACGTTGCCACGGGCATCGAGCACATCGGCGGCCACATCGGCAACTTCACGGCCCGCCTCACCGACGGCGCCGAGGTCCGGGCCGGCGCGGTCATCCTGGCCATGGGCGCGAAGGCGCACGAGCCAACGGAGGAACAGGCCGGCAAGGACCTGCAGACCATCACGAACCTTGACCTTGAAGGCATGTGGGACCGCGTTCCCGGCGAGCGCGTCACGATCGTCGGCTGCGTTGGCTCCCGCGGAGATGGCGCCGGCTGCTCCCGCTACTGCTGCGAATCCATGGTCGGCCAGGCGGTGCGCCTGCGACGGATGGGCAAGAAAGTGCGCGTCCTCTACCGCGACATCCGCACCTTCAGCCGCGAGGCCGAGGAACTCTACGAGCAGGCCGCCCGCGAAGGTGTCCAGTTCATCCGCTACCCGGATATTCCTTCCGAGAAGGCCGTCCGGTTTGACGAAAGCTCCGTCAC
Source organism: Dehalococcoidia bacterium (assembly GCA_035702935.1). Lineage (GTDB taxonomy): Bacteria > Chloroflexota > Dehalococcoidia > SM23-28-2 > RBG-16-64-32 > DASSZB01. Next base: position 7,167 of record DASSZB010000195.1, on the reverse strand, counting down.
CGTCCACGACGAGCTGATCGACACCGACATTCGCATCCCCACCGATCTCGTGGTGCTGGCGACTGCGCTGCGGCCACCCGAGGAAGACGTATCTCAGCAGCTCAAGGTCTCGCACAGCGAAGACGGCTTCCTGCTGGAGAAGCACCCCAAGCTCGGTCCCGCTGAGGCGGGTTCGCCGGGTATCTTCCTCGCCGGCACGGTCCAGGGCCCGAAGGACGTGCGCGAATCCATCGCGCAGGGGCTTGCCGCCGCCGGTAAGGCCGCTGCCCTGCTGGCGCGGGACACGATCGAGAAGGAGCCCATCACGGCCCAGCTCGATGAGGAGAAGTGCATCTTCTGCGGCCGCTGCGTGCCGGTGTGTCCGTTCGGCGCCATCGAGATGCTAGGGCCTATCAAGCAGGGCCCGATGAACTTCATCGAGGCCGCCTGCCAGGGTTGCGGGACGTGCGCCGCGGAGTGCAACTACGACGCCATCACGATGCCCTACTTCACGAAAGACCAGATCCTGGCCCAGATCGATGCTGCCCTGACCCAGAACCCGGAGCAGAAGTGCGTCGTCTTCGCCTGCAACTGGTGCTCGTACGCGGGCGCCGACCAGGCTGGCATCGAGAAGATCCAGTACCCGTCCTCCGCCCGCATTATCCGCAGCATGTGCTCCGGTCGCATCGAGGAAGGATTCATTGCCCGCGCGTTCGACAAGGGCGCCGGGGCGGTCCTGGTCACGGGCTGCCGGCTCACCGAGCGGGGCTCTGACTGTCACTACATCAACGCCAACCAGACAACGATCAAGCGCTTCCAGTTCTGGCAGCGCAAGTTCGAGCGCAAGGGAGTCATTCCTGAGCGGCTCCAGCTCCAGTGGATCTCGGCGTCCGAGGGCCGCGAATTCGCTGCCAAGATGCGCGAGATGGACGCCATCGTCAAGGAGTACGCGGCCTCGCCGCGGCCGACTAGCGGAGCTGCGGCCAACGGGGCTCATGAAGAGTCAGCCACCGGCGAGGAGGTGTCCGTCTGATGGCCCGCAAGACTGCCCCCGCCGAACCCATCACGCTTGACGATTCACTGTGGGAACGCGTCATGGAGGCGACCCACGGCGCCGTCGCTCCCTGCTTCCAGTGCGGCGTCTGCACGGCCACCTGTCCGTGGGGTCAACTCCAGGATGAACCCGTCAATGTCCGGCAGCTTATGCACCGGGCGCAACTGGGCATCGAGCAGGAGAACGGCGCTATGTGGTGGTGCACCACCTGCCGGGCCTGCGAAGAGCTGTGTCCGCGCGACGTGCCGATCGCCGACGTCATGGTGTCCCTGCGCGACCTTGCCTGGAAAGACCACGCCGTGCCCGAGGGCGTCTCCTCCGTCATGTGGGCGATGTACTGGGACGGCAACCCCTGGCGGCGACCCCCGTCGCAGCGCGCCGGCTGGAGCAAAGGGACGGAGATTCCTCGCTTCTCGCCCGACTGTGATGTGTTCTTCTACGTGGGCTGCACGCCCTCTTACGACAGCCGTTCACAGAAGGTAGCGCGGGCTCTCACCCACATCTTCGGCGAAGCCGGCGTCACCTTCGGGACCCTGGGCGATGGCGAGCCCTGCTGCGGCGACGCCGCGTACGGCCTGGGCCAGCACGATTACCTCAAACAGATCATCGAGACCAACTCGCGCCTCTTCGCTGAAGAAGGCGTCTCCACGCTGGTGACGACCTCGCCCCACTGCTATGACATGTTTGCCAACCATTACCCGAAGGACATCGGCCTTAAGCCGCTGCACTACACGCAGTACCTGGCTGCACTCGTCGAAGAGGGCAAGCTAAAGTTCGAGAAGCCATTCGAGGCCAGGCTGACCTTCCACGACCCCTGCTACCTGGGCCGCGCCAACGACGTTTACGACGAGCCCCGCGCCGTGCTGTCCGCCATCCCCGGCGTGACGCTTGTGGAGATGGAGCACAGCCGCGCGGACGCCCTCTGCTGCGGCGGTGGTGGCGGCCGCATGTGGATCGACACAAAGGCCGGCGAGCGGTTTGCGGACCTCCGGGTGCCCGACGCAATCGGGACGGGGGCCGAGATCCTGGTTACGGCCTGCCCGCACTGCATCGCCTGCCTGGAGGACAGCCTCAAGCAGGCCGGCAGCCACATTCGCGTTATGGACGTCGCCGAAGTCGTATCAGCAGCGCTGGGAGCGGGAGAGACGCCATGATTGATCCGCGATACGGTCCGCAGGAAGCCGCCGGCGTCTGGGTGCACCTGGAGCACGAGGCCGGCGAGCTGGCCTCTGTCTCCAAGGAGATCCTGGGGCGCGCCCGGGCCCTCGCCGACGAGAGGCAGGAGCCCCTCACGGCCGTCCTCATGGGCTCCGGCGTGGGCGGGGCCGCCCTCGAAGCCGTCTCCCTGGGCGCCGACGAAGTCCTCGTCGCCGAGCACCCTCTCCTCGATCCCTACACCACCGCGCCGCACGCCAAGGTGCTGGACGCGCTGGTGGCCGAGCGCAAGCCTGACATACTGCTGCTGGCCGCCAGCCCCGATGGCCGAGACCTGGCGGGACGCCTGGCTGTGCGCCTGCGGACCGGGCTTACGGCAGACTGCACGGACCTTCGCATCAATCCCGAGAACGGCTTGCTTGTCGGCGAGGTGACGGGGTTTGGCCAGGGAATCCTGGCCACCATTGAATGCCCGGACCACCGCCCGCAGATGGCCACGGTCCGCCCTGGCGTCTTCCAGAGGCCGGAGCCGGATGCTTCCCGCGAGGGCCGCGTGGAAAAGATCGCCGTGGAGCTGTCCGAGGCCGACCGGCCCGTGCGCGTCATGCGCCGGTCCCTGAAGCACGGTGTTGACATCACCCAGGCCGAGCGGCTGGTGGTCGCCGGCCGCGGTGTCAGCGGCGACCTGGCCCTGCTCAAGCGCCTGGCTCGTCTCCTCAAGGCGGAGATCGGCGGCACTCGCGTCGCGGCCGATGCCGGCTGGGTGGGACACGACCGCATGGTGGGCCAGACCGGTTCCGTCACGCATCCCAAGCTGGCCCTGGTCTGCGGCGTCAGCGGCGCCTTCCAGTTCACGGTCGGCATCCAGGATGCGGGGACGGTCATCGCCATCAACTCCGACAAAGACGCGCCGATCTTCGACGTCGCCGACGTTTGCGTCGTCGATGACGTGTTCCAGGTCCTGCCCCGCCTGATCGAGTACCTGGAGAGCGAGAAGAAGAAGAACGGCAGGAGCGATTAGATGTCTGAACTCAAGATCGTCGTCTGCCTCAAGGTAGTCCCCAAGTCGGAGGAGGTTTCCGTCAACCCGGAGACGAACACTCTCGAGCGCGGCAACGCCCGCTCCGAGATCAATGCCGCCGACATGAACGCTCTCCAGCTCGCGCTGGATCTGAAGGACACCCACGGCGGCTCCGTCACCCTCGTCTCCATGGGTCCCCCGTTCGCCGAGCGCTATCTCCGTCTTGGCATGGCTATGGGCGCGGACGCGGGCTACCTGCTCAGCGACCGCGCCTTCGGTGGCGCGGATACGCTGCCGACCTCCTACGTCCTCGCCGAGGGCGTGCGCGCCCTGCAGGAGTGCGATCTCGTCGTCTGCGGCGAAGAGTCGTCTGACGGCGCCACCGGACAGGTGCCGGCGGGCATCGCCGAGTGGCTCGACCTGCCGCAGGTCACTGGGGTCACGACGGCCCAGCTTCTTCCGAAATCGCGGCTCATCCGCGCCCGGCGGGAGTTGCACGGCGGGTACGAGGTCGTAGAGGCGCCGCTTCCGTGTTTGGTGTCAGTCCGGCTGGGCGCCAATGAACCGCGATTCATCGATTTCCAGCGCTGGGACTGGGCCCTGGAAGAGGCCCCGGTGACCGTCTGGTCGGCCGCCGACCTGAATTTGGACGAATCGCTCGTCGGGTTGAAGGGCTCGGCGACGGTGGTGGCCGGCGTGGCTGCCGCCGCCACAGCGGAACGCCGGCGAGAGTTCCTGTCCGGCACAGCAGAGGAGAAAGCAGAACAACTGCTTGAACGTATCAAGAACTGGACTCGCGCCTAGAACGAGAAAGGTACGGTGATCTCGATGAAATACGATGATTACCTGCCGCCGCCAGTTGCGAAGACCATCGGCTCAGGAATCCCTGTGCGTACTCACATATCGGACGCACTCCGATTGGGCGTCCTCGCTGAGGAGGAAGGCGCCGAACTGCAGATAGAAGGGCACATCATGTCCTGTCCCATCTGCGGTGAGAGCTGCCTTTGCCTCTGGGAGAGGATGCGGGACAACGGCGACCCGCCGGCGTATGTGCCTGGGCCGGACTGCGCCCAGACCCGCAACGACGTCCTGCGCTACCTGGAAGACGACCGCGACGTCCCGGAGCCCACGCTCGCGCATCTCCAGGACTGCGACAGCTGCCGCACGCACTTCATCGAACCGGCGAAGGCGCTCTACGCTCTGCTGGTCGACGAAGACTCAGTAGGCGCCCAGGACTAGATTTTCGCACCGTCCCCACGACGGCCTTCCGCGGGGCGCCGTTGGTTGTGTCATTCTGCCTCGCCCAAGGTCTTCCCCGATTCGCTGCCGCCTGCCCGGTGAAATTGCGTCCACGAGAGCCGTCCGCCTAGAATACGGTTCGCACCGTCGCTGAGCGGCGCAGGGGAGCGCTTGACACGTGGAGACCTGGCAGACACGCATCGACACCAACTCGGAGGCGTTCCGGGCGAACCGGGAAGCCATGGCCGCGCTGCTCCAGGAGATCGATGCCCAACTCGAACTGGCGCGCGCCGGAGGGGGCGAGCGCAGCGTCACCCGGCACCGGTCGCGCGGCAAGCTCCTCGTCCGCGAGCGGATCGAGCTGCTGCTGGACCGGGATTCCCCCTTCCTTGAGCTGAGCCCCCTGGCGGGCTACTTCACGGACTACACAGTGGGCGGCGGCCTGGTCACGGGGATCGGCGTTGTCTCCGGGGTAGAGTGCATCATCGCGGCCAACGATCCGACTGTGCTGGGCGGGGCCATCACTCCCGTCTCGATGAAGAAGACGGACCGGGCCCTGGAGATCTCGCGGACGAACCGGCTCCCGTACGTGCAGTTCGTGGAATCCGCCGGCGCTGACCTGCGTCGCGGCGAGGACTCCGTGGAAGCCGAGATGCGTCGCACCCTCGGCCACTTCGCCGAGAGTGGCCGCTTCTTCCACGACATAACGGCGCTATCCGCTGCGCGTATACCGACCGTCTCAGTCGTCTTCGGCAGCTCAACGGCCGGCGGCGCCTACCAGCCGGGCATGTCCGACTACAACATCTTCGTGCGCGGGCGCTCCAAGGTATTCCTTGGCGGTCCGCCACTGGTGAAGATGGCCACCGGGGAGGATTCCAACGACGAGGAACTGGGCGGGGCCGAGATGCACGCCACGATGTCCGGCCTCGCCGACTACCTGGCGGAGGACGAACTCGACGCGCTACGCATCACGCGCAGCGTCATGGCGCACCTCAACTGGCGCAAGCGCGGCTACGGCCCGACGCTGCCCGCCGACGAGCCCGTTCATGATCCCGAAGAGCTCCTGGGGATACTGCCCCCCGACCTGCGCACCCCGGTGGACATCCGCGAAGTGATCGCCCGCATCGTGGACGGCTCGCGGTTCGAAGAGTTCAAGCCGCTCTACGGCCGTACCCTTGTCACGGGCTGGGCTTCGGTGCACGGGTACCCGGTGGGCATCATCGGCAACAACGGCGTGCTGTTCTCGGAAGAATCCGAGAAGGCCACGCAGTTCATCCAGCTCTGCAACCAGATAGACGTGCCGCTGATCTTCCTCCAGAACATCACCGGGTACATCGTCGGCAAGGTCTACGAGCAGGGCGGCATCGTCAAGAACGGCTCGAAGATGATCAACGCCGTCTCCAACTCGAAGGTCCCGCACATCACGATCATCATCGGCGCTAGCTACGGCGCCGGGAACTACGGCATGAGCGGCAAGGCCTACGACACCCGCTTCACGTTCACCTGGCCCACGGCCAAGATCGCCGTGATGGGTCCGAAGCAGCTGGCCGGGGTGATGTCCATCGTGCGCAAAGCCTCCGCGCTGGCCACGGGGCGGTTCTTCGATGGCGACGAGGACCTGCGCCTGACGGCTGCCGTGGAGGACCGCGCCGAGCGCGAATCACTGGCGCTGTACGCCACGGGTCGCGTCGCCGACGACGGGATCATCGACCCGCGGGATACCCGCACCGTCCTCGCTATCACCCTATCCGCCTGCCACAACAACGAAGTCAAGGGCGCCGAAGGCTACGGCGTCTACCGAATGTAGCCGAATGCCCAGGATCACGAAGCTCCTGGTTGCCGGCCGCGGCGAAATCGCGCGTCGCATCATCCGCTCGGCCCGCGAGATGGGCATCGTCACCGTCGCCGTCTACGCGGATCCTGATGCCGCCGCCCCGTTCGTCCGCGAGGCGGACGAGGCTGTGATGCTGCGCGGCACAACGAGCGTGGAGACCTACCTTGACGTCGACAAGCTCCTGGATGCCGCCCGGCGCACAGGCGCCGGGGCGGTGCACCCCGGATACGGTTTCCTCTCAGAGAGCGCGGACTTTGCCCGGGCGGTGACCGGCGCCGGGCTCACCTGGGTAGGCCCGCACGCCGAGGCCATAGCGGCGATGGGTGACAAGCTCGCCGCCAAGAAGATCATGGAGAAGGCGGGCGTCCCTACGTTACCGGCCGCCGAAGTCTCCGGCGACGCGACGGAGGGCATGCTCAAACTGGCGCGCGACGTCGGCTATCCAGTGCTCGTCAAGGCCGCGGGAGGTGGCGGTGGCAAGGGCATGCGCATTGTCCAGGCCGAATCCGAACTGGCCGAAGCCGTAGCCGGCGCGCGGCGCGAGGCGGCGAGCGCTTTCGGCAACGATACGGTCTTCCTGGAGCGCTACATCGAGGCGTCGCGGCACGTCGAGATCCAGGTCTTCGGCGACGCCCAAGGCAACACCGTCCACTGTTTCGAGCGCGAGTGCTCCATACAGCGCCGCTACCAGAAGATCATCGAGGAGGCGCCATCCCCGGCGGTCGACGAAGACCTGCGGCGCCGGCTCGGCGAAGCGGCGGTCGCAGCCGCCCGCGCGGTCTCCTACGACAACGCCGGGACCGTCGAGTTCCTGCTCGACGATAGCGGCAACTTCTACTTCCTGGAGATGAACACGCGCCTGCAAGTGGAGCACCCGGTTACCGA
>DASSZB010000309.1:0-7277 GCA_035702935.1 Dehalococcoidia bacterium | reverse complement strand
GATGTGCCTGGGGAAGCCGGCGATCTGCTCCGAAAGCTCCACCAGGTGCCGCCACAAAGGCGCCCCGATCTTCTCCCGGAAGTGCTCGCTCCGCCCCATCTCCTCGCGGATGTGCCTGGCGGAATGCCCCTCGCTCGTCTTCGCCAGCCGGTCCAGCTCCGCCTCGGGCAGCCCCAGCGCTTTCCCCACCTCCCGCACCGCTCCCTTGATGCGGTATGTCGGGAACGTGGCCACCAGGCCCACGTGGTCCTGCCCGAAGTGCTCGTACACCCGCAGCATCAGCTTCTCCCGGATGTCCCGCGGGAAATCCAGGTCAATGTCCGGTACCGAGGCCATCTCCTCGTTCAGGAAACGACCCAGGAAGAGGTTGTTCGCCACCGGGTCGATGTGCGATAGCCCGATAAGGTAGCAGATGATGGACCCCACGGAAGAGCCGCGTCCCCGGCCCGGCGGGCCATGGTACGGCCGCCCCTTTATCTCCGCCGCCACCTGCTCCGCCAGCTGCAAAATCTCGCGGTGGATCAGGAAGAAGCCCGAGAGCCCGTGGTGCTCAACCAGCGCTAGCTCGCGCTCCAACCGCTCCTCCACCTCCTGCGTGAACCTGGGATAACGCCTCGCCGCCTCCTGCCGGCACAGCTTGCGCAGGTAGGACTCCGGCGTCTCGCCCTCCGGCACCGGGCATTCCGGAAAGCGGTAATCCAGGTCCTTCGTCAGGTCGAACCGGCAGCGCTCGGCGATGGCCTGCGTGTTTGCGATGGCCCGCGGGTGCTCAGCAAAGAGTGCCTCCATCTCCGCCGGCGGTTTCAGGTAGTACTCCGAGTTCTCCCGGCGCACCCGGTGCGAGCCGTCCAGCGTGGAGCGGTTCTTGATCGCCACAAGCACGTCCTGCAGGCGGTGCCGCTCCCGTTCGTGGTAGTGCACGTTCCCCGTCGCCACTACCCCCAGCCCGATGTGCTCCGCCAGCTCCGCCAGCATCCGGTTCCGCCGGACGTCCCCGTACACCAGGTTGTTCTGCAATTCGACGAAGAAGTTCCCCGGCCCAAACCATTCCGCGTACCGCCGCGCAACATCCTCCGCTTCCCGGTGTTCTCCCTGCGCCACCAGCGCCGCAAGCTCCCCTTTCCGGCACCCCGAGAGCGCGATCAACCCTTCGGTATGGCGGGCCAGCGCATCCGGTTCCACGCATGGCTTCCCCCGCTCGTGGTCCAGGTGGGCGTGCGTCAGGATCCGGCAAAGGTTCGCATACCCCCGCGCCGTCTCGCATAGCAGCGTCAGGTGATGCGCCTGAACCGGGGCGGCAGGGCCATCTTCCATCTTCCGTCTTCCATCTTCCCCAGGGCTGGGTAGAGGGGGAGCAAGCGTTATCTCCGCCCCTGTGACCGGCTTCAGCCCCCACGCCCGCGCGCACTGCGCGAACTCCATCGCTCCGTGCAGCCCGTCATGGTCCGTCAGCGCCAGCGACCGGTACCCCAGCTCGCAGGCGCGCAGCACCATCTCCTCGATATGCGAAGCGCCTTCCAGGAACGAGAAGTTGGAGTGGGCGTGAAGTTCAGCGTAGGGCGACATGATGTTTAATGGGGCTGATGAGCACCTGGCGGCACATCCGCGCTTTCATCCTCCCGGTCACAGCTGCTGTAGTTGTGCCGGCTGTCATCATCTGTTTGTCTGGAACCGAAGCCGGCTGGGGTCTGACATCCCTCCTGCTGGCCCTTCCGTTTGTCCTGGCCGGCGCGCTCCTGGCCATCGGCCTCGCCTTGTTCATCTCAACCGTGGCCCTCTTCACAGGTGTGGGGCAAGGCACGCTGGCGCCGTGGGACCAGACCCAGCGCCTCGTCGTGCGCGGTCCATTCCGTCACGTCCGCAACCCCATGATCAGTGGCGTCATTTTCATCTTGCTGGGCGAAGCCGCTCTTTTCGGATCCGTATCCGTCCTGGTCTGGGCTCTCCTCTTTTCGCTGGTCAACATGGTCTACATTCCTCTTGCTGAAGAGCCCGGCCTCGAAAGTCGGTTCGGCAACGATTACCGACTCTACAAACAACACGTTCCCCGCTGGCTTCCCCGGATTACCCCATGGGAACTGCCTTCAGCGCATACAACATAACGAACATGTGTTCGCTACTCAAGAACCAATTGTCCCTCCGCTGGATAACTGAAGAAAATCCCGCATAATAGGGGCAACCGCGAGGCAACCGTTCAGTTGGAGGTGCCGAATGGCAACCGATGCTTCTTACCCCGTCCAGTTCTCCGTGGACTACCCCGACCGCGAGCTCAACCGGGTCACAACCGCCTTCCGGATCATCTGGATCATCCCGATCACCATCGTGTTGGCCTTCCTCTCCGGAGGCGGCGGCTGGGGGGATGCGGGCGCTATCGGTGCAGACGAAGGTACCCGGTACAGCGTCGCCCTAGGTGGTAGCGGACTGCTATTCCTCGCTCCGCTGGTGATGATCCTCTTCCGCCAGAAGTACCCGCGCTGGTGGTTCGACTGGAATCTCCAGCTGATGCGCTTCTCCAGCCGCGTCGGCGCCTACCTCACTCTCCTTCGCGACGAGTACCCCTCAACCGACGAAGAACAGGCCGTTCACCTGGAGATCCCCTATCCGGACGCGAAAAATGACCTCAATCGCTGGCTACCACTCGTCAAGTGGCTCCTGGCCATCCCGCATCTGATCATCCTCATCGTCCTCAGCATCGCCGCCGGGGTCGTCGTCTTCATTGCCTGGTTTGTCATCCTCTTTACAGGCCGCTATCCGCTTGGTCTTTTCGAATTTGTCGTGGGCGTCGGCAGGTGGTGGAATCGTGTCACTGCCTATGCGCTTATGCTGGTGACCGACCAGTACCCGCCGTTCCGGCTAGATCCCTAGCGCTCAATCAGTTCCCGCACGGACTGCACGATCCGGTCCGGCCGTATCGGGCTGTCGTCCGCCAACCCGCCCCGCCGTACATCCACCCATATCCCGTACGCACCGAAAGACTGGGGCGCACCAACGTCCCATTCCAGGTTGTCGCCCACGCTCCACGTCTTCGCCGGCTCCGCTCCCAGCGTCGTGAACAGCGCCTCGTACACCTCTCGGTTTGGCTTGCCGGCGCCGAACTCGCCCTCCACGATGATGCGGTCAAAGTACGGCGCCAGCCTGAAGCGCTCGATCTTCGCCCCCTGCCCGGCCGCGCTACCGTTCGTCGCCATCCCCAGGCGTACTCCCCGCGATCGGAACCACTCTATAGTCTCGATAGCTCCCTCCACCAGGCACAGCCGCTCGTCGCGCAGGTCCCGGTAGCAGTCTGACGTCTCGCGCGCCAGGTCCGGCCGGTCGATCCCCATTGCGGACAGCGCCCGGGCCACAATCCCCGCGGTCGCCGCCCGCAGGTCCAGGCGTCCTTCTCTGTGGCGGTCGGGGTCGGACCAGTACCAGTCCGCCTCTTGCTTGATGGCGGCTCGCAGCGCCACCTGGTCGAGTCCGGCTAGCCTTGCCGCCGCCTCCCCGCACGCCTCCTGCCAGCACGCCTCGACCTGGCTGGAATCATCAAGGAGTGTGTCATCGAGGTCGAAGATTATGGCCTGGGGGTGATTCAATTCAGTCCAGTTCCTTCCGCATTCGTTCCATATACACCCGGTAGCCCTTTGCCTTCCACGCAGTGGTAGCCTCGGCGTTGCCGGCGACCACGTAAAGCTGAGCGCCGTCGGCCCCTAGTTCTCTGAACCGCCGCTCGAGGCGCTCGAGCAGTGCTGACAGCACGCTCTGTCGTCGCGCTTCGGGCAGGACGTAGGCGTGGTCCACGAACCCGATTCGGTCTTCGAGCACGAGGTGCTCCGTAATATGTCCGTGCACCAGACCTACTACCCGGCCTTCGCTCTTCGCCACCATCATGACCGCCTCGCCCGCTGCGAACTGGTCCTCAATGGCGGCTCTCTGTCGCCGCTCCCAATCTTCGCGCAGCCGGCCTTCCATGATTGTCAGGTGGTGGTCGTGGAGCCCTCGAAACAACGGGACAAGCTCTTTCCACTCTGCGTCCAGGTTCGTGACCTCGCTGATCTCGATCTCCATCACCTCTCCCAGCGCTTCTCCAGGAATGCCGCTATCGCGTCCTTGTGCGCCTGCGTCGTGAAGCACGCCGGCTCGGCGAACTCCTCCATCGTCAGAGCCTGCTCCCATGTCAGGTCGGTTGCGGCCCGCAGAAGCGGCTTCGACATCATCAGCGCATGCTCCGGGAGTTTCGCCACGCTCAGGCAGTACTCCACCGCTCTCGCCATCAGCTCCTCGTGGGGCACAACCGCGTTCACGAGCCCAATCCGAGCGGCCTCTTCGCCCGACACCGGCCGCCCACTCACGAATAGCTCGAAGACCCTCTGGTATCCGAGCCGCCGGGTCAGCATCCAGCTCGTCCCCAGCTCCGGCACCAGTCCGATCCGCCCGAACGCTGTGACGAAGCGGGCCTTTTCGGAGGCAATAATGATGTCGCAGGCCAGCGCGAAGGCCATCGCCACTCCCCCGCATGCGCCGTTCACGGCAGCGATGAACGCCTTGTCTGTCTGCGCGATCGTGCGCACCACCCCGCCGAACTGGTAGCGGATCCACCGCCACATCGAGGTCGCGCCCTCGGCGCTCTCCGCCACCATCGGCTGCACGCCCTGCACCATCGCCCGGATGTCCCCGCCGGCCGAGAACGCCGGGTCGACGCCCGTAAGCACGATGCTACGGACCGCCGGGTCCTGCGCTAGTTCCCTAACCGCCGCCAGTAGCTGGAGCGACAGCGGCGCGCTCAGCGCATTCAGGGATGGCGGGTCATTCAGTCGCACAATTGCGTAGTTATCGTGCCGCTCGGTGATGACGTATTCCGTCTGGTCCTCACGGGCATCGGCCACGAACTGCGCGTAAGAAAGGTTCTGCATGGTGGGCTCCTTGGTCTGGTCGGACGGTTTGCGTACCGATTCTAGTACGACTGCCGGTACCAGCGCCCGCTCAAGAGTGCCCGGTACAGGTCCACCACCCTCCCGTCTTCCAGGAGTCCACGGTAATACATTCGCGAGACCGGCCGTCCACCCCACCACTCGTCGTCGATCCGCCAGCGCTCGAGCACAGACTCCACCCCAATGCGCCGGCCCGAGACATGAAGCGCGACAGGCTCGCCGTTCTCGTCCGCCTCCACCTTCGCTGCCCTCGGCCGGTTCAGCGAGCGCAGGCGGGGAGTGACGTTTGCTGTATCACTGTGCAGACGCATCAAAGTCTACCAGCGCCATCCGCCGCTCCGGTATCCGCGACCATGGCTCCACCTCCATCACCCGGCCTGTCGCCGGACGCCCGCCTGCCTGCACGCCCACCTGGCGCACTGCTTCCTCCACCTGTCGCCACAGCTTTCCCTTACCTTCGAACATCCCCGCCTGCTTCCCGGACTCCGCGCTCAGGCCTACCAGCTCGATCTCCAGTTCCTCCACCGGCCGCTCCGGCGCCTTGCGCGCCAGCGCGCTCTTGATCGCGAACCACGCGTCCTTCGGGTCGGACAGCGCCTCCCGGAACGCCACCGGCAGCTCCCACGTCCCGCCCCCGTCCAGCGCCGCACGCACCACCGCCTTTCGCACCCAGCGCCCGCCGCGCAACGAGTCCGCGTACGCCGCCTGCACCAGCCGCTCCACGCCCATCATGATGGCGTCCAGCGTCACCGCCGGCGAAGGTCCTTCCGCCCCGTGGAAGGAGAGCCGCCGCACCACCGTCTCCTCGCTTACCCGCGGGATCAGCGGCTCGTCGTCGGTCCCCTGCGCCAGCTCCCAGCAGCGCTTCCCCTCCGGCCCGAACTGGGCCTGGAACGGCCCCAGCGCCAGCCGCGCGATGTCCCCCATCGTCCCGATTCCCAGCAGATCCAGCCGCCAGCGCATCGCCTCCGTCAGTGGCAGCTGCTCTACCGATAGCGGCGCCAGGAACTCCGCCTCGCCGCCCGGTGGAATCACCTTTGCTACACCCGGCCTCGCTGCAGCCGCAGCCACCTGCGCCGGAAACTTCCCGCCGGCAATGCCCACCGACGCCATGAAGCCGGACCGCCGGTGCACTGCAGAGATCAGTCCTTCCGCAAACGTCTCCAGCTGCACCTGCAGGCCGTCCAACCCCAGGTACGCCGATCCTTGTCCGCCCTTTTCCACCACCGGGCTCTGCGTCTCCAGGTAATCCAGCACGTCGTCGAACAACCGCTCGTAGTACGGAGCATCCGGCGGCAGCACCACCGCCCTGTGGCAAAGCCCGATAGCCTCCGACATCCGCATCCCCCGCCGCACACCCGATGCCTCTGCCCCCAGCGAGCAGGCCAGTACCGTCGACTCTCCCACCAGGATCAAGCGGGAGGCAACATCCGGCCGGCGCAATCTTTCGGCCTCGACAGCAAATCGCGGTATGAGCAAACAGGCGACGAGCATGGGTAACCTCCAGCTCCATCTAAGAACACCCGTTCTATGCAGTCAACCCCTAACTGTCTCCTTGGGGTGTCATCCTGAGCGCAGTGGAACCTGCTCGACAGCAGAATGCATCATCGCGAAGGATCCGGGGCGGGGTACCAGGCGCGGAACAGGTTCGCCGCTTCTACCGCTCTGGTTCTCGTCTCCCCGTCCGTTGACAGGTCTCTGCTACAATTGCCCGCACCAACGCCCTCACTGGAAAGCGAGCACCCCATGGCCAACAGCTTCAAGGTCGGCGACATCGATGTCCTCGTCATCTCCGATGGCTTTGCCCGCGCCCCCGGCACCATGTACTTCCAGGGCACCACCCAGGAACAGTGGGAGCAGCACAAGCGCTGGCTCGACCACCAGGGAAACGTCGAATTTCCCTTCTCCTGCTTCCTCGTCCGCACGGGCGACCGCCGCGTGCTAATTGACACAGGCCTCGGCCAGACTCCCATGTTCATGTTCAGGGGCGGTGCCCTGATGGGCGAGCTCGCCGCCGCCGGCGTCAAACCCGAAGACATCGACACCGTCTTCGTCACTCACCTGCACATCGACCACTGCGGCACCACTGTCGTCGCCGATGACGGCGGGAGCATGCGCCCGGCTTTCCCCAACGCCACCTACCGCTGGACTGCCGTCGAGAACGACTACTGGAGCCGCCCCGACGGCGGCCTGGCCACGCCCGCCGGAACCCCGGACGTCAAAGCCTATGCCGCGGCTATGTTCGCCGGCGTCAGTGACCGCTACAAGCCCGCCGAAGACGGTGACGCGATCGCCCCTGGAGTCAACGTGATCTCGACGCCCGGCCATACCCCGGGGCACGCTGCCGTGATCCTCTCCTCCGGTGAG